>JAJRTI010000046.1 GCA_024278415.1 Planctomycetota bacterium
CTTCGCTGATGCCGTGCGTCTCGGCTTGGGCCTGGATCTGCTTCTCCACGAGCGGCGTGCGGATGTAGGACGGGCAGATGGTGTTGATCGTGATATCCACGTCGCCCGTCTCCAGTGCGACGACCTTGGAGAAGCCCAGCAAGCCGTGCTTGGCCGCGCAGTACGCGGTCTTGAACGGCGACGCGACGAGCGAGTGGATCGACCCGATGTTCACGATGCGGCCGTACCCGGCCGCGCGCATGCCGGGGAGCGCCGCGCGGGTCATCATGCACGCGCCCCTGAGCATGACGTCGATCAGCCGGTCCCAGTTCGCCTGCGGGAACTCCTCCAACCGCGCGACGTACTGGAGCCCGGCGTTGTTGATGAGCACGTCGACGCCGCGGCCGTCGAGCGCGGCGAAGAACGCGTCCACGTCGCTCGGGCGGGTCACGTCGAGCTTGTGCGCGGACGAGTCCCCAGCCGCGTCACCCATGAGCGCCAGCGTCTCGCGAGCCGCGGTCTCGTCCATGTCGGTGGCGAGGACTGCGTGGCCCTTGGCCGCGAAGTAGAGGCTCAGCTCCCGGCCCAGGCCGCTGCCGGCGCCGGTGATGAGGATGGTGCGTGGGGTGTGGGTCATGCGAGCGCCTCACAGCAGCAGGTCATTGCTGTGCCTATCTGTAAGCGTCCTTGCGTCTGTCAACCGTCAGCATGAACACGGTCTTTTCGTCGTCATCGATTGCATAGAAGGCGCGGAATCGGCCGATGCGGTAGCGCCACGTGTCAGGACTGTATCCCCGCAGTTTCTTAATGTTCGGGCCGTAGAACGGCATCTCTCGGAGTTGCGGATAGGCGTGGGTGCGTAGCTTCTGGCGCATGAACGCCTCGTCACGTTCAGGCAGTTTCCCCATGGTGCGGGCAAATTCGTTCGTCTCGAAAATGCGGTACTCAGACAAAACCGCCCCTCAGGCGTTTGGCGTCCGCGTGGCCGCGTTTCAGGCTCGCGTTCAGTGGCCGATTCCCCGTGATCTCGGCGGTCTCAAATTCGTCCACAAGCCCGTGTTCCTCAATGTACCGCAATGCAGCCGTCTCGATGAAATTCGACAGCGGGCGATTCTCGCGCTTCGCCATGTCGCGGAACAGTTGATATGCCTGCTCTCCAACACGCAAGGTGACGGTCTTACTCATGGCTTTGGGGGTCTTTCCGACTGTTGGGCATATGCACAATTGCTTGTGATAGAATACGTTTGAATGCGCCCGGCGTCAAGATCCCCGGAGAAACGCCATCCGCCGTACGGCGGACGCGAAGACGCAGAGGCGCAAAGGGAGGGGGGCGTCTGCGACCGTCAGGTAGCCGCAGCCGCCAGGCTGCGGGGGCACTGGGTACGCTAAGCGCGCATGCACCAGAGCGGGAGGCGCTCCCTGGTCGCAACAGGCCCGCATGCTGGCGCATGCGGCTACCCCTCTCCGCTACTCCATCTTCGTCGCGTCGGCGGGCAGCGGCGTGTCTTCGGGGCTGAGCAGGCCGCCGTCGGGCAGCACCTTGAGCCACACGTCCTTGACCATCACTTTCATCGGCGGGCCTTTGTGCAGTTGGATGCCGATGAGGCCTTCGAGCGCGCGCTTGTCCGGATCGTGGTCGATGATCTCGCAGGCGAGTTCGCCGTCGAGCTTCTGGATGAGGTGGTTGCCGTTGGCGATGACGGTGAACACGTGCCATTCGTCGTTGCGGACTTCTTCGACGGGGCCCATGTCGCCGATGAGCCACTTGTCGCCGTTCTCCGCAAGCAACACCTTCTGCCCGCGCAGCGCGATGATGCCGCGGCCGCGCTCCTCGTAGAGCTGCGCGTTGTACGGCGGGTTGGGGTGCACGTCGCACTGGTACCCTCCCATGGAGTACGCGCCCACGTCCGGCTTTTCGTGGCTTCGGTACTGGATGCCGGAGTTGTTGCCGTCCTGCCAGAAGGTCATGTGCAGCTCGAAGTTCTTCGGCTCGCCTCCGCGCCAGATGAGGAACTTGTTGTGCGCCGGCACGGCGTCTTCGTCTAATTGGCCGGTGAGCGCGCCGTCCTCGACGCTCCACAGGTCGTCATCGCCGTCCCAACCGGTGAGGTCTTGGCCATTGAAAAGCGACACGAAGCCGTCGTGCGCGGTGGCTTCGTCGAGGGTGGTCACGAACGGGCCTGTGATGGGTTCTGTCATTGGGGGTCTCCTTCAGGAACGGCCATGAAAAACAAGAAGTTGCGCGGTGTGCGTGCACTCTCGGCAGCGTATTGCTTATCTCGCATCGCGATCCGAATACGCAATACGGAACAGCGAGCCTGGGCTCTACACGCTACGTCTTGCCTCTGATCCATGACGGCCAGAGGCCTTGGCTTGCGGGCGCAGCCCGCCTTGTGGACAGAATCGGTGAACAAACTGAAGCGTTTACTTTCTGATGGGGTCGGCTACGCCTGGCGTCACGGGAGCCGTTTGCAGACGGCAACGAGGCGAATGCAGTCCTTCTCGCTCGCGTAGAGGTGCTTGGCGAGGTAATACTTGTAGATCCATCTGAGGAGCCGCTCGTTGTTCAGGATGAACAGCCTGTTGCTTAGCAGGATCCTCATGATCCTCAAGCCGATGGAAACGAGTCTGTTCAGACACTCCGCCTCGGTGACCTCGAAGTAGGGCGCGAGCGTGCTCGCGAGCGAGTCTTTGTCGAAGTGCTGGTAGTGCTTGTCGAGCACCGCGACGTTGGTGGTGGGGACGCTGACGATGAGCGCGCCGGAATCGGCGGTGTAGC
>JAJRTI010000706.1 GCA_024278415.1 Planctomycetota bacterium
GGCGCGGGCTTGACCGGGTCCGCGCGCAGGCCGAGGCCTGCTGGCGCGACGACCGCGAGGGTCACGAGCGCGGCGAAGAGGCCGGCCCAAAGCATGCCGTCGAGGAGCAGGAAGTCCGGGAAAAAGCGCTCGCGCCGGACCTTGGCTTCGTCGATACTCGGCGGCGTGCTCACGCCAAGCGTCTGCACGAGCAGCAGGTGGAGGCCGGCGATGATCGCGAGTGCGAGCGGCGCGATCACGATGTGCGCCGCGTAGAAGCGGGTGAGCGTGGCGCCGGCGACCTGGTCGCCCCCGCGCAAGAGCTGGAGCAGGATCGGCCCCACGAGCGGCGCGGAGCCGGCGATGCGCGTTCCCACTTTGGTCGCGGAATACGCCAACTCGTCCCACGGGAGGAGATACCCGCTGAAGCCCATGCCGAGCACACACAGCAGCGCGAGGCAGCCCGTGAGCCACAGCAGCTCCCGCGGCCGGCGATACGCGCGCAGCAACAACGTGCTGGCCAAGTGGATGGCCAACACCGCGATGAGCAGGTTCGCGCCCCAGTGATGCACCGACCGGATCAGCCAGCCGAAGGGAATCTCGGTCGAGATGACGCGCACGCTGTCGTACGCCATGTCCTCCGCGGGTTGGTAGTAGAGCGCGAGGAGGATGCCCGTCGCGGCCTGCAACGCCAGCAGAAACACCGCGGCCCCGCCGGCCAGATACCACACCGAGTGTCGATGCGCCGGCACGGTCTTCTTCGAGAGGAAGTCGACCAGTGGCCGCAGGGCGGTGCGATCGCTGAGCCATGTGAGAAGTCGGCGCAAAGCAGCTATCTCTTGAGGGGGATGTCGAAAGGCCGGGGAGTTTTCGCCGCCGGCGACGCGGGAGGGGGCATAAAACGTAAAGGCGTAAAACGTAAGCAGGCGTATTCACACGCGCCGGCCTTACGTTTTACGTCTTTACGCTTTACGTTTTACGCGTGACCCTCCAGTTTCTCGTCGATATCGATGCCCTGCTGCGCGACCACGAGAACCGTGCCGCGTTTCTCCACCACGAACCGCGTCAGGGGCCGAGGCGGCGGGCCAGACACGACGTTGCCCGCGAGGTCGAACTGGCCCAGATGGCAGGCGCAATAGATGTCTCGTTGGTCCAGCCGATACCCCACCGTGCAGTTGAGGTGCGTGCAGACCGCGAGGAACGCGCGCCATTCGCCGTCGTCCATGCGGAGCAGGAGGCCAGGGTACTTCCCGAACGCGAACGGTTTGCCTTCGCCAGGCTCGAGCGCGAAGTCGGCCGCCGGCAGCGCGACCCAGTCCGGCAGCGGCTCGCGCCGCGAGGGCCACACGAACCGCGCGATGGGCGCGAGCACGGTCGCTGCGGCCGCGGCCAGCGCGCCGGCGAGCGAACCGTTGAGGAACTGGCGGCGGGAGAAGATGGATTCGCGGAGTTTCATGATCCGAGTAGCCGCATGCGCCAGCATGCGGGCTTGGCAAGCCTTGAGATATTCTCGCATTCCTCCCGCAGCCTGGCGGCTGCGGGAGGGAACAAGGGGCGTGGAAGGATGGAATGGTGGAAGGGCCGCGCCGCGTCTTCCATCATTCCATCATTCCATCATTCCAACCTTCCTTCGGCCGCGCGCTCGCCGGTGTCTGGGGACATGATGCGATCGGCGCTATCGCGCCGCTTCCCTGCCTGCGCCGCCTGCCTGTGCGTGTCCGCACGCAGACAGGCGCACGGCGCGGCAGGCAGGCGCATCACGTCCCCTGCGTCTGAACGGCCGCGTCAGTTTACCTTTCACCAGCCGCCGGCGCACCGCGGCCACGCCGTCCGCCGGGCGCACGTCCTTCGGGCACGCGTCGCGGCAACGGAAGACCATGTCGCAGCCCCACGCAGCGAGGCCCGAGTCCACGTCGTCGAGTTGCTCGGCGGGCCGGCCGTCGCGCACGTCCTCGATGAACCGCGCAAGCTTGGCCAACGCGGCCGGGCCGAGGTAGCCTTCCTCGCGGCCGGCTACCGGGCAAGCCGCGTAGCAGCACGCGCAGAGGATGCAGTTCACGAACTGGTCGATGCGGCCGCGCTCCTTCGGCGACACTCGCGACTCGCGCACCTCGGCCTCGGCCTTCTCGTGCAGCCACGGCCGCACGCGCTCGTACGCGTCCCAGAACGGGTCCATGTCCACCACCAGGTCGCGCAGCACGTCGAGGTTGGGCAAGGGCTCGAGTACCACCTCGCGCGTGCCCAGCGTGGCAAGCTGAACGCGGCACGCCAGGTCGAGCCGGCCGTTGATGGCCATGCCGCACGACCCACACACCGCGCCGCGGCAGGAGTAGCGGAACGCCAGCGACGGATCCTGCTCTCGCTGCACGCGGAACAGCGCGTCCAGCACGGTCGTGCCGGGCCCGGCTTCGACCGTGAAGGCGTCGAACCGCGGACGCGCGTCGCCCGCTGCGTCGTATCGGAAGATGCGGAGCGTGTAAGATCCGGAGATTTCTGAAGGCGGTTGGTCCATGGGAGGCATGTCATTGGTCACTGGTCATTAGTCATTGGTTATTGTGCGGCGCCTCTTGCCAATGACCAACGAACAAAGGGGCCTCGCCCGCAACCCAAGGTCGCTGACCGCCATGGACCAGAGGCAAGACGTGGCGTGTGGAGCACAAGTTCGCTGTTCCCTATTCCGTATTCCGTATTCCGTATTGCGTATTGCGTATTCGGATCGCGATCCGAGATACGGAATACGCAATACGCAATACCCTGCCAAGAGTGCACGCACACCGTGCAACTTTGTGTTTTTCGTGACCGTTGCTGATGGTGAAGGCACTAATGACGAGTGA
>JAJRTI010000707.1 GCA_024278415.1 Planctomycetota bacterium
CGCTCGCGGCAGTGGCGGCCGGCCGCTCCGTGCTCGCCATTCGGTAGCCGCAGCCGCCAGGCTGCGGGCAAGTCAGACAGATCAGACCGATCCGACCGATCATGCCTATCCCGCATGCTGGCGCATGCGGCTACCTCCCCCCAACGGAGTCCCCATGAACGTCATCCTCATCATCTCCGACACCGTCCGCTACGACTACCTGGGCTGCTACGGCAACCCGTGGGTCAAGACGCCCAACATCGACCGGCTCGCGGCCGAGTCCGCGCGGTTCGAGAACTTCTACACCGCGAGCTTCCCCACCGGGCCCATGCGCAAGGATCTCCACACCGGGCGGTTCACGTTCCCATACACGAACTGGAAGGAAGATCGCTGCGAAAGGGAGGTGGTGCTGTCGGAGTGGCTCAGCCAACACGGCGTCACGACCGCGTTCATCGGCGACTGCGGCAATAGCCGGCAGATGGCCGCGCTGTTTGACCATGAGGACGTCATCCCTGCGAACGCATCGAACCTGCCTCCCCTGCCGGACCACGTGCCGCTGCCCGCGGACCCGCGCAAGCTCCGCATCCCCCTGGAGCGCATCAAGCGCATCGTGCACAACTCCGCGTCGTACGACGGCGAGGCCGACCGGCGCGCGCCGCGTACCATGATGGCCGCGCATCGTTGGCTCGAAGACCACTGCCGCGACGACGATCCGTTCTTCCTTTGGGTCGACACGTTCGACCCCCACGAGCCCTGGGATCCGCCGCGCTATTACATCGACATGTACGATTCCGACTACGCGGGCGACGAGCTGATGGAGCCCGCGTACGAGCCCGCGGGCTACGCGTCGCAGGCCGAGATCGAACACATGCGCAAGATGTACGCGGCGAAGCTCACCATGGTCGACCGCTGGGTGGGCCACCTGCTCGACGGCATCGATCGCATGGGCTTGCGGGACAACACCGCGGTGATCTTCACCAGCGACCACGGCTTCTACCACGGCGAGCACAACCTGATCGGCAAGGTGCACCTCGACCGCGAGGGCAAGATCTGCGGACGCTGGCCGCTGTACGACACGATCGCGCATCCGCCGCTGCTCGTGCGCCTGCCGGGCGCTGAGGCCGGGACGCGCTTCGACACCTTCTGCCAGCCGCCGGACCTGAACCCCACGATCCTCGACGTGCTCGGCCAGCCCGCGCCGGACCGCGTGCAGGGCCAGTCGCTCGTGCCGCTCCTCGGGGGCAAGGCGGACAAGATTCGCGACTGCGCGATCAGCAGCCTCAGCTACCTCATGGACGAGGAGGTGCGCTGCCCGACCACGTTCCGCACGAAGGACGCGCTCTACGTGTACGGCGGCGACGAATGGCCGCAGAGCGAACTCTACGATGTCGCGGCCGACCCTGAAGAGTCGGTCAACATCTTCGAGGACCGCGCCGACCAGGCCCGGCGCCTGCACGAGCAGATGCTGGGTTTCCTTGAAGAACTCGACTGTCCTCGCATGAGCCTCGACGCGCGGCGCGAGTTCAACCCAGCGCCGCGAGCGGACATTCCGCACGTGAAGGTGCTCTGACGTCCGTTTGGAGTCCCGCCTCTAGGCGGTCCGCCTGCACAGCGGTCTCTTCATCGTGGCTCTGCGCGGGCTGGCTGTCATAGCTCTCTGTACTGCCAACCTTGATTGAGACACGCGGGGGCGGTACCATTGGGGGTGGAGGTTGAGAGTGCTCAGCAAGGCAGTTCCGCCGAGGGGCGGCCGACTGGAGGGCTAAACAGGAGCCACCTATGCCCGACGACGCCGACAAGGCATCCTTGCCCGAAACCGTGGAGGACGACTCGGCCCAGGACACTGCGGCCCCTGAGCCGCCGCGGCCGCGCCGGCCCTGGCTGCGCCTGCGCGTGGTGTTCATCATGCTGCTGTTCGCGGGCGTGGCGTGTTATGCCGCCTGGCGGTACGCGATGTCGCCCGAGAACGTGAGCGCGCTACTCCAGGGCGCGTTGGCCCCGCACTTGAACGGCCGCATCGCCGCGGCGAGCGTGCGCTTTGATCCCTTCGAGGGCCTCGTCATCGACGACGTGAAGCTTTTTGAGGGCACAGGGGACAACGCTCGGGTCGCGGCCGAGGCGCGCCGCGTGGTGGTGGCGCACCGGTTTTCTGCGTTGTTCGCCGGCAAGTTCGTCGTGACCGGCATCGAAGTGCTCGACGCCGTGCTCTACGTTCGGGAGGGCCGCGACGGCAAATGGAACGTGGCGAACCTCATTCGAACGACTAAGGGGGAAGACCCCTTCCCTGCCATCGAGGACGGCATCTGGGTCGACAAGGCCACCGTCAAGGTGGTATCGAACTCGATCTTCGACGACGACGACGAGCGCACGTTCCGGGGCGTGAGCGTGCACCTTCGGCCGCTTGGCTTCAGTCTCGACCAATGGACCTTCGATGGCGACATGCGCGACCCACAGTGGCTGGACTGCAAGGTGACGGGCCGATTCGACGTGGGCTCGGAGTCCGTCGAACTCACGGTCGACGCTCCCAACGTGGAGCTGGCCCCGGAATATCTCGCGCGCTTCCCCAAAGTGGGTGCGGCCATTGCCGCGGATTATCGGCCTGCCGGCCGCGTCGATCTCCGAGCCGACGTGTCGCACCACGCGAGCCGCAGCAACCCCTGGCGCTACAAGGTCGAGGCCGAGTTCCACAACGCCAGCGCGACCCCCGTCCAGTGGCCTGTGCAGGTGGACAACATCAACGGACGCGTGATCGTTTTCAACGATGTCGTGATCTTGCGCGACTTGGCCGGGTTCGTGCGCGCAGGGGACTATGTGGCGGCGCCGAGGGTAAACGGCATTGTGGAACTCAACGACGATGCAGGCATGCTGCAACTGGAGGTCAAGGACCTTGCTCTAAACGAGGAGACGATCCGCACGGCGCCGGTCTTTGGCACGGAGCTATGGAAGTACTTCAAGGTGGCCGGCCTGCTCACAGGCGAGGCGACGCTGAACCTGGCCAAGGGTGAAGACGGCGGAGTCGCGTTCAACTCGACGGCGGAATTGCGCAACTGCGCGGTCGTGTTCCGCGCGTTCCCCATCCCCTTCGAGTCTATTACCACCCGCGTCGAGGTGACGCCCAAGCACGTGAAGACGATCGACTTGTCTGGCCGGCTGTGCGGCGGCCGCATTGAGACGGGCAGCCTGGAGATCGACCTCCAATCCAGCCCGATCACATACAAACTCTCGCTGCACTTGGAGGATGTGAACCTGAACGATCTGGTGCGCGAGGCATCCAAAGCTATGGGCTCCCCGTCTGGGACGCGCAATACGTACGAGGGCCTCTTGAGCGCCGATATCAAACTCGAAGGCAAGGGAGATGACGAGACGAGCTTTGTCATGGATGGCCATGCCACGATTAACCAAGCTTACATCTGGAACGCGCCCACGCTGGCGGGTATCCTGCGCGTGCTCGACATCGCACAGCCCAAACGTGTCGCCAACCAAGAGGGCAGCCTCGTGTGCCGAATCAAGAACCGGCAGGTGCAAGTGCAGCATGCCATCATCACCAACGGCGCTATCGAACTGTCCGGCAAGGGGACCATTGGGTTCGACCGCACGGTGGACTTGGAGGTCGCGGTCGGGCTCGACCCCAGCCGGTTCGACATTCCGATCCTTACCGACGCGGTCACCATGATCGTGGGCACGGCCACGCGAAGGATTCGCAAGGTGCACGTGACGGGCACGCTGACCGAGCCCCAAGTGAGGCTACAGGCCTTCAAGCCCATCAGGCGCACCATCTCGAGCATGATGGAGCTGCTCCAGTTCGGCAACTCCAAGCAAGACAAGCCCAAGGCCCCGGCCCCGGATAAAGCCCCGGCCGAGAAGCCGGCCAAGAAGGCCCCGAGCCTGCTGGAACGGCTCAACCCGTTCGAGTGAAGTAGAAGTTCCATCGCCACTTGAACCCCTCGCACCCGGCCTCGGCCAACCCCACGGACTGGGCCAGCGCCCTCACTTCTTCGAGCGAATGCTTGAACGGGTAGCCGTCGTACGCGGCCGCATCTTTGGCTGTCGAAGGCGTGAAGTCGTCGCGCACCACGTCCACGACCAGGAGGCCGCCGGGCTTCAGCACCTGCGCCCCGGTCTCGAACACGCGCTCCAAGTCCGGCACGAAGTAGGTCCAGTTCAGCGGCAGGTAGATGTCCACGCTCCCCGCGTCGGCCCAACGCCCAATCTCCCGGCCGTCGCCGTGAAAAACCGGAGCGTCGATCCCGTAAAGGCCAAGGAACTTGCGCGCCGCGCGGCAAGTGGCCTCGTCGGCCTCGACGCCGATGAAGTTCGAGAAGCCGTGCTTGGCGAGTATCACGAAAGTTTGGCCAATGCCGCACCCGCTTTCGAGCACCACCATTTCCCTTCGCCCGCGCGCGGGGTAGCGCCGAGTTAAGAACCGCACCGCCGCGCAGTGGTAGTCACGAAGCGCGGCGATCGACAAGAACCAGTCCTGGATGCCGAACTCTTCCACGACCGCGGCCGTGCGCTCCTGCATGACGCGGTTGAAACGCGTGCCGCTGCGCAGCCGATGCCGCCACTCCCGAAGCCGGCGCACGAGCGCAGACGCCAAGGGCACTCGGGTCTCGATTGTCTTCGCCAGTTCGCGCAGCATGGAATCCTCGTGTGCGGCGATCATACAGACTTGCTCTCCCGCCATCAAGCCGGGCGCCCAGTTGCCGCATTCGCCAGAATGCGGGCGATCTGTGGGTTGCTCGATGCGCGCATCCCAACCCAGAGAGGAATGCTCGTGAGAACGTTTACCCCACTCGCGATACTCGCCGCGGTGCTGTGTGGCTGCCGGCCCCAAGGGGCGGACAGCTCAGCCGAACTGGCCCAAGCCGCCAAGGAGCTGAAGGAGGCCGCGCAGGAACTGAAGGAGCAGAACAAGGCGTCCGCGCAACGCCTGGACAAGTTGGCCGAGCTTCTGGACAAGAACGCCACGGCCGCGCAGGCTCTGGCCCAGGCGATCCAAGCCGAGCGCGCCGCCCAGGAGGAGCAGGCGGCCCGGCGCGCGGCTCAGCACGAAGCCGAGCGGCAGTTCGCGCGCGCGGAGCGGCTGGCCGATGCCGGAGAGTTTTTCGAGGCTGGGCGCTTGCTCCAGCAGCTTGCCCTTGGCCAGCCCGATACACCGCAGGGCAGGGAGGCCGCGGAACAGCTCCACAATTGGGGCATCGAGGACTTGCTCGGCGACGACGCCAATCGCGACCGGGCCAACGCGGCCGTGCGCAAGCGCCAACAGGGATGGCGGATGCTGGATCAGGCTTGGAGCGATCTGGAGCAAGGCCGCACGGAGGCCGGGCTCAAGGCCTTCCAGGAGCTTGCGGCCGAGTACGCCGACAGCCCGGCCGGCCGCGAAGCGGAGGAAGCGTTGCGCGGCCATCGCGTGCCCAAGGGCAAACTCGATGCGCCGACGATCGCGCGTGTGGCTCGCGAAGTGGCGGCCGGGCGCCTGGTCGCCCGCGCCTACCGGCTCATGCAAGCGGAGGCCTATGGCGAAGCGGTCGCCGTGTTCCGCAAGCTCGCCAAGGAATATGCCCACACCGCGGACGGGCAGGACGCGCAGGATATCCTCATGGAGTGTGGAGCGTGGGAGGTGGAGATCACCGACGCGAACCGCGCAAAGATCTTCGAGCGCCTGAAACGCATACACCGGGAGCACGAGAACGAGGACGACTAATCAGCGTCTGCGCACCACGTCGGCCAGGAGCTGCTCGAGTTGCTGGGCGAGAATCTCGCGGCTGAAGCGTTCGAGCACCGCAGCATGGCCTCGTCGGCCCATGGCCGCGGCCGCCTGGGGATGGGCCTTGAGTTCGCGGATCGCATCGGCAATGGCGGCCGGCGATTCCGGCTTCGCCGCGACACCCCCTCGCACTTGGTCCATGATTGCCCGCGCTTCGCCTTCGACGCTCAACACGACCGGCCGAGCGCAGGCCCACGCGTCGAACAGCTTCGTGGGGACCGCGCTCCGGAACAGGGGCCGGTCCTTCAGGGGCACAAGCACCGCGTCGGCCGCGTCGTAGAGCGCGCGCACCTCTTCTAGCGGGCGCTCCGGCAGGAGCGTCACGTTGGGCAGGCGCAGTTGCGCCACCTGATTCTGCACCGCCACCTTGCGCGGCCCTTCGCCCACGAACACGAAGTGCACGCCCGCGTCCTCACGCATGAGTGCCGCGGTGGCGATGAGGTTCTCCATGCCCTGGCCGACGCCGTGGATGCCGGCGTACAGCACGACAAACTTGCCGGCGAGGCCGAGCCGCGCCTTGGCTTCGTTCTTGGGCAGCGGCGGCGTATGGAGGATGCGCGGGCTAGCGCCGTTGCGCACGAGGGCGAGCTTATCTTCAGGGATGCCGCGCTCGATTAGGCGCCGGCGGATACCCTCCGTCACCACGACGATACGCCGCGCCTTGGAGTAGAATGTCTCCTCGAACCACCTGGCCGTGCGCAACACCGTGGGGTTTCGGAGGAAGCCGAGTTGCGTGGCCGATTCGGGCCAGAGGTCGCGCACCTCGAACACGAACGGGATGCGCCGCGCCGCGGCGACCGCGAGCCCGGCCGCGCCCACGAACAACGGCGGCGAGGTCGCGAACACGACGTCGTACTGGCCCCGTGCAAGGCCGAGCCCGGCCAAGGTGGCCATGCCCGCGTACGACAGATAGAACTTGAGCCGGTTCCGAAAGTCCTTCAACGGCGCCGCCTTCACCCACGTGCGCACCACCTCGAACCCATCCATCCGCTCGCGGAAGAAGAGCCTGCCGCGATACGCCGGGGGGATGATCCCCGACGGGTGGTTGGGCACTTCAGCCACGACCGTGACCTCGTGCCCGGCCTGCGCGAGATGCCGCGCCATCTCGTACGCCCGGTCCTGCGTCGCGCCGATTTCGGGCGGGAAGTATTGAGTGAAGTAGAGGACGCGCATGGGGACGGAGTGTATCGGATTCGCCGGGCGGAGCGCAACGCCCGTCGCGGCCGCACTCATTGTCAATGGAAACGGCCTGCGCACCGGGTGGATGCGCAGGCCGTTAGAGGGAACGGATTAGGGGATCTGGAGCACGCGGCCATCCCACGTCCCCCCTTCCAGGGGGGACCACAGAGGGGTCGGTCTGGGGACACGTTGCGGTCCCGTCCGCCGTTCGGCGGACGGGCTTCCGCATCGCGTCCCCAGCGCTCCGCATCGCGTCCCGGGCGTGCTACGTGCTCGGACCCACGCGGTGGATCGCAAACCCGTTGTTCTCCTTGAGGACCTCACATTTGGTGAGCGTGCCGGACGCGTGGTCGAGCACCGCGTCGTAGATCCGCTTGCCGGCTGCGGCGATCGACGTGCCTTCGAAGATGTCGCTCACGTTCAGCTCCATGGTGGGCTCTTGGAGGTCGAACGACTCTTGGTGGCCAGTGACGCGGATGGTGGTCATGAGCGGATGGTTGATCGTGTGGCCACCGCCGGTGGAGAAGACCATGATCTGCGAGCCCGCGGCTGCGATGCCGGTGATGGACTCGCCGCCGTGGCCAGGCGTGTCCATGAGGTAGAGGCCGGGGGCCTTGGGGCAGGGCTGGGCGAAGTCGATCACGTCTTGGATGATCGCCTTGCCGCCCTTTTGGATGGCGCCAAGCGATTTCTCTTCGATCGTGCTAAGCCCGCCGGCGATGTTGTCGCCCGTAGGCTGGGAGCCGCGGATGTCCTCGCCGACAGCGCAGAGGAGCTTCTCTTTGCGGTCGATCATGTCGAGGATTTTCTGGGCGACCTTCTTGTTTTTGGCCTTCGCGGTGAGCACGTGCTCGCCGCCCATCATTTCGGTGACCTCGGCTTGGATGGCGCGGGCGCCCTGCGCGACGAACATGTCGGTGCACACGCCGAGCGCTTTGTTCGACGAGATGCCGGACGTGGTGTCGCTCGTGCCGCAGTTGATGCCAAAGATCAATTCATCGGCCGGCACTTCTTCCCGGCGCATGCGGCTGAGGTCGCGGGCCATTTCGAGTGCGAGCTTCATGGCCTTGTGCAGCGTGTTGAGCACGCCGCCTTCGGCGCGGAGGTTGAGGACCTCAACGCGCTTCTTGCTGAGCTTGCAGATGTCGTCTGCGATGTCCTGCGCGGTGCAGCCATGCTCCTTGAAGTGGTCGATGACGATGACCGCTCCGGCGTTTGCGTTCGCGCCGTGGCCGGCGAGGGTGCGCCGGGTGACCGCGAGGTCCATGTGGGCCTGGCAGCGGCCGAGGGGGTGGACGATGGGCAGCGCGCCGGTGATCATGTTCGCCACGCGCTCACAGGTGGGGTTCGCGTAGAGCGTGCCCGACAGCAGCAGCACGTAGTTGCGCACGCCGACTTTGCCATCGTCGCGCACATAACCCAAGAACGTATCCTTCTTGCGTGTTTTCTTCTTGGCCATGGTTACTTCTCCTTCCCAGCGGCAGCAAGGTCGCCCCGGCCGCGGTTGCTCTCGATGTTGTGGACGTGAACGTAGTCGCCGACCGCGATGTCGCGGGCCGCGGAGCCGATGCTCGCGCCGTACTTGAGCACTTGCTCGCCCTTTTTGATCGGCTTGATCGCGATCTTGTGCCCAAAGGGCACGGCCTTGTTCGCCTTGACCTTCTTGGCCGTTTTGCCGACCTGGACCGAAACGGTCTCGCCCGCTTTCAACGTGCCGATGATCGTGGCGACGTTGTCGGCCGGGTCAATGACCATGGCCATCGCCTTCTTCTTCGCACTCATGAAACAGAACCTCCAGTAACAGGATGGATCGCCAAGGGGAGGGACATTAGAACAAGTGTGGGAGGTGGGGTCAAGGAGGCTGGGCGCCTACCCTGCTCTTTACCCCCATCTCTGGGACGGATACCACAGGCTCGCCCTGTGGTGATTCATGCTGGCAGTCTACAAGAATGGCATACCCGCGGGGGAGATGCCACGGGCTTGGCCCGTGGAGTCTCACGCTTCCGGAGCAAAAAGCACAAGGCGGGCTTTGCCCGCAATCCAACTCTCGCGTCATCCACAGTTCGTACAGATTACACAGATGTCCACGGATACCCACAGATTGCGCAGATCAGAGGAGACGGCCGCTTACCCCATCTGTGTGATCTGTGGACGGTACCCTTTTCTTGTTTTTCGTCGCGGTTGCTGATGGAGCGACTTGCAAAACCCCAATAGGCCGAGGCCTCGCGCCTAACATCCTGCATGGCGGAGGTGTCGAACGCGGCGCCGCCGAGATGCGAGCGCGGGCGCGCTCCGCTTGTAGTGGCGACCGTCAGGGCGCCCTCTGCGCCG
>JAJRTI010000708.1 GCA_024278415.1 Planctomycetota bacterium
AAGATGGCCGCCGCGGCCGCGCTCCAGGGGCTCATGGCCTACCCTCGCGAGGAGCTGCACGAAGCCCAGCGCGACCTCGTCTTCTGCGAGTTCCACGACATCCTGCCGGGGTCGTCGATCCAGCCGGTGGAGGACATGTCCTTGCGGGTGATGGACCACGGCCTGGAGATGCTCTCCCGGCTCAAGGCCCGCGCGTTCTTCGCCATGGCCCAGGGGCAGCCCAAGGCGAAGGAGGGCGATATCCCCATCTTGGTCTACAACCCCCACCCCTTCAAGGTGAAGGCGATCGTCGAATGCGAGTTCCAACCCGCGGACCAGAACCGCAGCGGCACCTTCATCAACTTCACCGCCCATCAACGCGGCAAGCCTCTGCCTTCGCAGATCGAGAAGGAACTCAGCAACGTCGCGCTCGATTGGCGCAAACGGATCGTGTTCGAGGCGGTTCTGGCGCCGTCGCAAATGAACCGCTTCGACTGCAAGCCCGAAGTGCTCGCCGCCCGGCCCAAGCCGAAACTGAAGACGAAGAACGGCCTGGTCCAATTCCGCAACGACCGGCTCGAAGTGCGCATCAACACGCGGACCGGCCTGCTGGACAAGTACGCGGTCGACAGCGTGGACTACGTGGGCAAGGGCGCGTGCAAGCCGCTCGTGATCGCGGACGACGAAGACCCGTGGGGCACGCGGGTGCAGGAGTATCGCAACGTCGAGGGCGCGTTCAAGCTCATGAGCAAGGCAGAGGGCACGCGGTTCTCAGGGCTCAAGGGCCGCGAGATTCCGTCCGTGCGAATCATCGAAGACGGCCCGGTGCGCACCGTGGTCGAGGCGCTGTTCTCCTACGGCGACTCGTTCCTCGTGCAGCACTACAAGCTGCCCAAGAACGGCACGCAGGTCGAGCTGGCCGTGCGGGTCCACTGGAATGAGAAGGACAAGTTCCTGAAGCTGTCTATCCCCGTGCCGGGCGGGACGGATTACGTAGGCCAGGTGGCGTACGGCGTCGCGGACCTGCCCGCCACCGGGCGCGAGGCCGTGGCGCAGAAGTGGGTCGGGGTGAAGCGAACGAACGGCGCGATGCTGACGTGCATCAACGACGGCAGCTACGGATCGGACTTCTGCGACGCGGAGCTGCGCTTGAGCCTGATGCGGTCGCCGGCCTACTCGGCCCACCCCGTGGGCGACAATCCCCTCCTGCCGCAGGATCGGTACTCGCCGCGCATCGACCAGGGCGAGCGCCTGTTCCGCTTCTGGCTCAACGCCGGCCCCGCCGACCGCCGGCTGGCCGACATCGACCGCGAGGCCCTCGTGGCGAACGAGAAACCCATGGCCCTCTCCTTCTTCCCATCCGGAACGGGAACCGCGCCGGCGGCCGGGCTTTGCCTGAGCGACAGCGTTGTGCAACTCAGCGCGTTCAAGCAGGCGGAGGACGGCGACGGGTTCATCATCCGCCTCTTCAACCCCACCGCGAAGCGACGCGCGACGACGCTGTCGCTCCCCGCCGCGGGTCTGAAGAAGCGCGTGAGCCTCAAGCCCTACGAGGTCCGCACGCTTCGCTTCCGGCCAGACGCCGGCGAGTGTGAAGAAGCCAACATGGTCGAGCAAGCTACGGGGTGACGGGCGCTCGCCGGAAGCTCCCCCTTGCGTCACGCGCTGGGCGTCGACGCGGCGATCGCGCCGAGCGTGGTATCGTCAAGCACGTCAGCCAACTGATGCTCGATCTGGCTCCAAGCCGCGGACACGGGGCACTCGCTGGAGCGTTCACAACTTTCGGGGACAGACACACAGCGAGAGAGCGACAGGGGCCCCTGCATGATCTTCACCACTTCGCCGAGCGTGATCTTCGTGAGATCCCTCGCCAAGCTGAACCCCCCCGTGCGGCCGGTTCGGCTCGCCACGAGCCCGGCGTTCGCAAGCTTCTTGAGGATCTTATGCGCGAAGCTTCGGGGGATGGCGCACGCCTCGCCGATAGCCGCGCACGTGGCGCTTTGCTCGGATTCGCTAGCAAGGTACAGCAAACTTCGGATCGCGTAGTCCGTGTCGCGTCGGATCAGTTCCATGGGGCCATCTCGCCTGTGCTGGCCGCGGTGCGGGTGAAACGCCTTCCGCATCTGGGCTCTTGGACTCGTGCAGTCCATGAAGTTAGCCGCGGCGCCACGCAGTGTCAAGCTCGACCGAGGCCGGGGTGAGGAGGCACACTCGCACAGATCGTGGGCTCGCCGACCACTTCTCGTGCATTTTGGCGGGCGTTCCACCTTCGGTTTTTCTCCAGCCGCACGAGAAATATTCGGCCGCGGCCAGCGAATACCCCTATGGAAAGGCCGCCGAGCATGTGCTCGGACAGGCCAAGACACACAGGCTCGAAGGAAGGAGACGGATCATGTTCGGTTTTGGCATCTTCAAGAAGCTGGTCGTGTTGTGCCTGCTCGCGCTCATCGCCGGCGGCGTGTTCCTGGGCCGGGACGTGGTGAGCTACGCCACCACGGGCCGTTCCGCGATTCGCGACGCGGTCAAGGACCAGATCCCGATCGAGTTCGAACTCAAACGCGCCCGCAACCTGATCGAGGACATCATGCCCGAGCTTCAGGCCAACATGAAGCTCGTGGCCAAGGAAGAGGTGGAGATCGAGTCGCTCCAAGACGACGTGGCCCGCATGGACCGCCGGCTGGCTGCGGAGAAGGAAAACATGGCCAGGCTCGCAAAGGCCCTGAAGCAGCGCAAGGATTCGTATGTGTTCGCCGGCAAGGCGTACACTCGCGGCGACGTGCAAAAGGATCTGTCCCGGCGCTTCGAGCGCTACCGCAACGCGGAGATGGTGCTCGCCGGCAAGAAGAAACTCCTCGATACGCGGCGCCGCGCGCTTGTGGCCGCGACGGAGAAACTGCGCACCACGCAGAATGCCAAGGCCATGCTCGAAGACCAGGTGCGCTCGATCGAGGCACAGTTCCACGTCATCCAGGCCGCGCAAGCGACATCGAAGTTCGCGCTTGACGACAGCAAGCTGTCCCAGGCCGAGCGGTTGCTGAAGGAGCTGAAGAAGCGTCTCGAAGTCTCGCAGCGCGTGCTCGACAACAACGCCGAGTTCATCGACAACATCCCGGTCGAGGCCGAGGCCCCGCGCGACATCGCCGACCAAGTGACGCGGTATCTCGGCGAGAAAGCAAACTAACGGAACCCGCTACGAAACGCC
>JAJRTI010000709.1 GCA_024278415.1 Planctomycetota bacterium
CGCCCGCGAACCTTTGGACCTCCAGCGGACCAGGAGGTCCGCACTGCGGGGTCACGGACGTAGACGTCCGTGACCAGTCGCACCTCTCGATTGGGCGCGGCCAACACGGAGGAGTTCGACCATGAAGAAAACCGGATTCGGCGTCATCGGCCTTGGCCTCTGGGGCGAGACGCACCTGATGGCCTATTCCGAGCACGCACACGCCGACCTCGTCAAGGTGTGCGACCTCGACGAAAAACGCGCCAAGAAGATGGCCAAGCAGTACGGCGTGAAGGAGTACTGCACGGACTACCGAGAACTGCTCAAGGACGACCGCATCGACGCGGTCTCCATCGTGACGCCCGACTTCACGCACACTCCGCTCGTGGCCGCGGCCGCACGCGCGGGCAAGCATATCCTGTGCGAGAAGCCCATGGCCACGACGGTCAAGGACTGCGAGAAGATGATCGCGGCCGCGGACAAGGCCGGCGTCATGCTCATGGTCGACTTCCACAACCGCTTCAACCCCACGGTCGCGCAGGTCAAGAACGCTATTGACGCCGGGGAGTTGGGCGACCTGAAGATGGGCACGCTGCGGCTCAACGACACCCTCGCGGTGCCGCGGGACTGGCTCCCCTGGGCCGGCAAGTCGTCCGTGCTGTGGTTCATCGGCTCGCACAGCGTCGACCTGATCCGCTATCTCTTCAACGACGAGGTCGAGCGCGTGTACTGCGTCGCGCGCAGCGACGTGCTCAAGGGCCTGGGCGTGAACACGCCGGACTTCTTCCTCAGCACGCTCGAACTCAAGCGCGGCGCGGTGGTGCAGATCGAGAACTGCTGGATCATCGCGGAGACCGCGCCGGTCGTGTGCGACTTCCGCGCGGAGATCGTCGGCGCCAAGGGCACCTGCTACCTCGACGTGCTGCGCAGCGGCGTGGTCGAGAAGTATACGGCCAAAGAAGCCACCTACCCGGACGTGTTCTGCCGGCCCCAGGTGCAGGGCCGCAACATGGGCTTTGGCGTGGAGAGCATCCGCCACTTCGCGGATTGCGTCATTACCGGCAAGCCGCCGCTCGTGACCGCGCAAGACGGTCTGGAGTGCACCCGCGTGCTCTGCGCGCTCCTCGAGTCCGCCAAGAAGGGCGCGCCGGTGAAGGTGAAGTAGCCGCAGGGCGCCCATTCCGCCAAGACGCGATCACGATCTGCGCTCGTAGTGGCGACCGTGAGGGCGCCTCTTGCCGGTGATCCCCGTAAGCAGAAGGCCCTTACGGGCCTACTACAAGCGTTTGCTTGCGCTCTCGGACATCGCCTTCCGACAAAATGATCCCCGTTCGCCTACTCACTACCCTACGCAGCATCGTCGGCCCCGACCACGTCAAGAGCGGGCTCGTCGACTTGGAGGTCTACTCGTACGACGCGTCGCTTGCGCCAGGGCGGCCGGACGTCGTCGTGTTCCCGGCGGACACGGACGAGACCGCGGCGGTCCTGCGCGCGGCAGCCGATGCGGGCGCGCCATGTGTCCCGCGAGGCTTCGGCACGAACCTGTCCGGCGGCAGCGTCGCGACGAAGGGCGGCGTCGTGTTGTGCTTCACGCGCATGAACCGCATCCTCGCGATCGAGCCCGGCCAACGGTACGCGGTCGTGCAGCCGGGAGTCACCAACCTTGAACTCCAAAACGCGCTGGCCGAGCACGGATTCCTTTTCGCGCCGGACCCCGCGAGCCAGAAGGTCTCGACCATCGGCGGCAACGTGGCCGAGAACGCGGGCGGGCCGCATTGCGTCAAGTATGGGGTGATGACGAACCACGTGCTGGGCCTGGAGGCCGTGCTGCCCGGCGGCGAGGTGGTGCAACTCGGCGGGCCCGCGCTCGACCCACCGGGATACGACGCGCGCGGCCTCGTCGTCGGCTCGGAGGGCACGCTGGCGGTCGTGACCGCGGCCACGGTGCGCATCCTGCCGAAGCAGGAGTCGCTCATCACCATGCTCGCGGTCTACGACTCAGTGGAAAACGCCGCGCGCTCCGTGTCGAGTATCATCGCCAAAGGCATTGTGCCCGCGACGCTCGAAATGATGGACGGGCCCATCACCCGCGCGGTCGAGGAGCGCCTGCACTGCGGCTATCCCATGGACGCAGAGGGCGTGCTGATCATCGAAGTGGAGGGCATCGAGACCGGACTCAGGCAGGAGGCCGACGCGATCCAAGCCATCTGCCGCGAGAACGGTTGCCGCAGCATCCAGGAGGCCAAGGACGCCGCGGAGCGCAACCAACTCTGGTCGGGCCGCCGCGGCGCGTTCGGCGCAATTGCGCGCATCGAGCCCAACTTCTACGCGGCTGATTGCACCGTGCCGCGCAACCGCCTGCCCGAAGCGCTCGCGGGAGTGGCGGAGATCGCGGGCCGCTACGGGTTCAAGTACGGCAACGTGCTCCACGCCGGCGACGGCAATCTACACCCGGTGCTCTTCTTCGACGGGACCGACCCAGAGGAAGTGCAGCGCGTGCACAAGGCGGGCCACGAGATCATGCAAACGTGCGTCGACCTCGGCGGAACGCTCAGCGGTGAGCATGGCATTGGTGTGGAGAAGCAGCCTGAGATGGCGATCCTCTTCCCCGAGGAATCGCTCGACTTTCAGCGCAAGGTGCAGCAGGCTTTCGACCCAAACAACACGCTCAACCCGGGCAAGATCTTCCCGGAGCCGCGGCCGCTCGATCCGTCGCCCAAGCCGCCCGCTATCGACTTCGGTGACGAATTGACGCCGGCCGACGTCGCGGAAGCCTGTGACATGGTGCGCGCGGCCGCTGCCACTGGCGCGGCGCTTCTGCCTGTGGGCAATGGCCGGCGCGCGGACTTCGGCAATGTGTCGGAGCGCAACCTCACGCGTCTGCACAGCGAGAAGCTGTCGGGCCTTGTCGAGTTCGACCCGGACAATCAGGTCGCGATCTTCTCCGCGGGCGCCAAGCTCGCGGAGGTGCAGGAGTTCCTGTCAGAGCACGGCCAGTGGCTGCCCCTGCGGCCGGCGCTGCTCGACGCTTGCACCCTCGGCGGCATGGCTGCGCTGGGCGCCTGCGGGCCGGAGCGGCTTGCATACGGCGCTATGCGCGACCGCGTGCTGGGGCTAAAGTTCGTGTCCGGCGAGGGCCGAGAGATCATCGCCGGCGGCCGGTGCGTGAAGAACGTGGCGGGCTACGACGTGACGCGCCTCCTCGTCGGTTCGGCTGGCACGCTCGGTTTCATCACGGAGCTGACCCTCTACATCGCAACCGCGCCGGAGGCCTGCCGCGCGATCCATGCCACAGGCACACTCGACCAATGTGCCGCGGCCGCGGTCGGTGTGCTCAAGTCAACCCTGTGGCCCACGTTCGCGACCGCGACGCCGGCCGATAGCGCCTGGACGCTCCGCGTCGGCTTCGAGGGCTTCGACGTAACCGTGGCCACGCAGATCGAACGCTGCGCGAAGCTGATGGCCCGCGCCGGCCTGGACGTGGGCGGCGCCACAGACTACCTGCTGCGCGAAGGCTTCCACGCGAACGACTACCAACGGGTGTTCGATTCGCCATTCGTCATCCGTGCGGACGTGCCGGTCGGCGAGCCCGCCGGGCGGCTCGTGCAATCATGCGCGGCACTGGCGGCCGCAGACATGCTCCTGGACGTCGGCTGCGGCCGTGTGTGGGCCGGAGCCGGCACACTATCCGACGACGGGTGGCGCCAACTCTGCCAAGCCGCGCCGGGCCATGTCGTACTCGAGAAAGCCCCGGCCGAGTTCAAGCAGCGCCACGCGGTGTTCGGCGCGGAGCAGCCGGCCTGGCGGCTGACGCATCGGCTCAAGGCCGCGCTCGATCCGCATGGCGTCTTCGCCCCCGGGCGTTTGCCAGGGAAACGATAGTGAAGCTTTGTCTCACACCGATCCGATCTCCCCAATGCCGCGACACAATTCGTTGCGTTCTATCAATTCGCTGCCTCCACACAAAACCCAGGTAGCAACGAATTGATAGAACGCAACGAATGCAGAGCCAGAGAGCAATCGACGTTCGCGTCGGCCTCGTCTTCCAGGAGTTTCCCCACGGAGGTTTGCTGATCTGAGCGGCCAATGCCGCTGGCTCGTAGTAGGGCGATTTATCGCCCGTTACTTCGGGCACAGAGACGGGCGATAAATCGCCCTACTACGAACAACCCAGCCATGTCCCTATCCGACCATTACGAGGAACTCGCGCGCTGCAACCGCTGCGGCTTCTGCCAGAACGACTGCCCCGTCTTCCGCGCCACGGGCCACGAAGCTGGTGTCGCGCGTGGGCGCATAGCGTTGCTGCGCGGGCTCGCGGAGGGGAGGATCGAGTGGTCCGCCGACGTGGAGGAACAGCTCTTCGAATGCCTGGGCTGCGGCGCGTGCACGGCCAACTGCTTCCCCGCGATCCAGACGGCCGAACTCGTGCGCGCGGCGCGGCGGGACTACCTGGACCGCGTGGGCCGGGGACCGTTGCATCGGCTGCTGTTCAACCACCTGCTGCCCTTTCCCAAGCGCCTGCGCCTCGCGGCCAAGGCCGCCGCGCTCGGCAAGCGCACGGGCATGTCCAAAGTCGCCAACGCGCTGGGCCTGCTGCGCTTCCTCGGCCGCGACTTCCCCAAGGCCGAGGGGATCGTCGATCAGTTCCCCAAGCAAGCGCTGCGCGACAAGATCGAGCCGGGCGAGTATGAGGGCGAGGGCGCGTCGCAGCGCATTGGCTACTTCGTGGGCTGCGGCACGGACATCATGAGCCCCCTTGCCGGCGAGGCCACGCTCGAGTTGCTGCGCGGCATCGGCAAGTCGGTGGCCGTGCTCAACAACTGCTGCTGCGGCCTGCCGGCCGAGGCGTACGGCGACCGGCCGGCCGCGCAACGACTCGCAGAGCGCAACATCGAGATCTTCGGAGCCGAAGCCTTCGACGTGATCGTGACCGACTGCTCGAGCTGCGCCGCGTTCCTCAAGGAGGAGTATCCCAAGCTTTTCCCAGGCAACGACCCGCGCCACGCCGCGGCCACGGACCTCTCCGCGCGCGTGAGCGACATGGTGGAGGTGCTGGCGTCGCTCGACCGCGCGTATGCCGACGCGCAAGAGCCGATCATCGCCACGTACCACGACCCTTGCCACGCGTCGCGGGGCCAGGGCATCGCGGCCGAGCCGCGGGCGATCCTGAAGTCGCTGCTGGGCATCGAGTATCGGGAGCTGCCGGAAGCCAACTGGTGCTGCGGCGGCGCGGGGTCGTACGCGTTGGCCCACTACGAGCGTTCGCGGCAGATCCTCGACCGCAAGATCGACAACGTGGAGAAGACGGGAGCGAACCTGCTCGTGACCTCGTGCCCCGCGTGCGTCATCCACCTCTCCTACGGCGTGCGCCTTCGGGGGCTGCCGGTGCGCGTGCGGCACATCTCCCAGGTCGTAGCGGCGGCGACGGGCGCCCGCCTGTAGTGCGCACGCCGTACGGCGCAATGGTGCGAACTTAAGCGCTGGATGGCCTTCGGAAGCCCCGACGGGGCGACAGTGAATAGCCCAAGGCGCAAGCCTTGGGTGGTAAGCAAACAGGCAACGGAGTGAGAGCCTCGTAGAGGCGACAGTATGCCCGTTCGCACGGTACTGTCGCCCCTTGCGGGGCTCTGTGAACGCCGCGATCAGCGTTCCCAAGGCTTACGCGTTGGGCTATTCACTGCCGCGCCTACGGCGCTGAAAACCGTTGCGTCAGCGCCATTGCGTCGTACGGCGGACGCACTACAGGCAGCCACCTCAGGGGGTGAGGTATTCTTCGAGTTGGTCGACGTACGCCCCGAACGCGAAGCGTTCGTGCGCGCGCTCGTATCCCTGGCGGCCAAGCTTGTCCGCGAGTTCGGGGTGCATGAGCAGGCTATCCAGGGCATGGGCCAGGCTGTGCACGTCCTGTTCCGGCACGAGCAAACCGGTGACCTCGTGCTCCAGCCAGTCGGGGATGCCGCCCACGTCGAAGCCCACGACCGCGCGGCCGTGGTGCATGGCTTCCAGCCCGACCATGCCGAACGGCTCCGGCCACCGCGAGGGCACGACCGCGAACTTTGCTTTCGCGTAATAGTGCCCGATCTGTGCGTGGTCCACCCAGCCCTCGAATGAGACGCGGTCGCTGAGCCTGAGGCGCTGCGCGAACATCTCGAGCTGTGGCCGTGCGTTGCCTTCGCCCACGATCATGGCCTTGAACTCGCATTGCACGTGGGCGAGCGCGTGTATCAGGAGGTCCACGCCCTTGCCGCGGGAGAGCTGGCCCACGAAGAGGATGGTGTTGTTTTCGGACACCGGCGCCGGCTCTGGGTAGTGCATCCGCACCACCGGAGCCAACACGTGCACGCGGCTTTCAGAGAAGCCGTTCTGGACCAACTCCTCACGCATGAAACGGCTGCCTACGAGCACGGTGCCGAGTTGGTGATTGCGCCGCATCTCGCGTAGCTTCGCGCCAATGCTCGCGTAGCACACGGGCAGGCCCGGTCCGCTCTTGCGTTCGAGGAACGCGAGGTCGCAGTAGCACCGCCAGTCCGCCTTGTGCCGGCACACGCGGCCGCTGAACGCGTAGTACTTGTGCCGGCGCGGGCAGCAGAGGTCGTGGTCGTGGACCATGCGCACACTGCGGCACTTGGACAGGTGGGGCACGATGGCCGCGATCGAGTCGAGCTTGTGCAAATAGAGCGCGTCGGGCTGTGCGTCGCGCATGATCTCGTCGAAGGGCCGTCCAGCCTTCTCCCCCATGTCCGAGCAGGGGAAGCACGCGTCGAAGATGGACTGGTACTGCTCGCTGTCGCGGGCCGACGTGTCGCCGCACGCGAGGGTACACTCGTGTCCGCGCCGGCGCAGTGCCGCGGCCGCGTCGGCCACGTTCTGCTCGACGCCGCCGAAGTAACCGCACTTATGGTTGACGAAGAGGATTTTCACGGATCGCGTCTTGGTAAATGTTCCGTCGCCGGGTCAGCCGCCCCCATCCGCCTGCTTCAGCAGCCGCGTGATCTTGGGCCACACCTTGGGCAGGTTTTTCAGAATGACCAAGAGCCGGGCCTCGTCTCTGGCGTTCTGGGCCGGCGCGCCGAGCATCTGCGCACCGGGCTCCACGTCGCGGATCAGCGCGGCGCCCGCGCCTAGCACAGCGCCGTCGCCGACCTTCACGTTGTCCACCATGCGCACGTCCGCGCCCATCACCACGCCCTTGCCGATCCGGCAACTCCCGCCCATGCGGGTGTACGCCACGAGCAGCGAGTGGTCGCCGATGATGCAGTTGTGCGCCACGTGGCAGTGGTTGTCCATCTTCACGCCGTTGCCGATGATCGTGCTGTCGACCGCCGCGCGGTCGATCGTCGTCATGGCGCCGATCTCCACGTCGTCGCCGATGATGACATTGCCGACCTGCGGGATCTTCACGTGCTGGCCCTCGTACTGGACGTAGCCGTATCCGTCCGCGCCGACCACCGCGCCGCAATGGATGATGCAGCGCTTGCCGATGGCGACCTCCTCGCGGATCGAGACGTTCGCGTGGATCACCGTCTCGTCGCCGATGGCGCACCGGTCGCCCACGAACGCTCCGGCGTAGAGGGTCACGCCGTTGCCAATGATCGTGTTTTCGCCGACAACCGCGTTGTGGCCAATGCTCACGTCCTCGCCAAGCGTTGCGCTCTCGGCCACGACCGCGGTCTCGTGCACGCGCCGGGGCTGGGCTTGCTTCTGCCGTGCGATGGCGCCCAAGACAATGCCGAACGCCAACTTGGGCATGGGATGCAGCACGGCTGGCTTGTCCAGCCCCTCGACCGGCCGAGGCAGCACGAGCGCGGTCACAGGGCTCTGCCGCGCCCGATCGAACCACTTCTCGTTTTCCGCAAACGAAAGGTCGCCCTCCTGGGCGGTCTCCAGGCTGGCCACGCCGGTGACGACTGTGTCGGGGTCGCCGTGGACCTGGCCTTGGGTCATCTTTGCGATTTGGGCAAGCGTGAACTGCATCGGGCGCTCCAAGAAATGGCCGTGGCGACGACCGGCGCCGCCTTGTGGCCAGCGGCCCACCGATCATCGGCGCGCGCCAGTGCGACGCACTGGGCGACACGGCGAGAGTATAACAGACGCGGCTTGCATGCGGCAATGGATAGGCGCCAAAACCGAGCGGAAAAAAGTCGAGCATGCACTTGACATCGTCAGAAAGCTAGGAGTACACTTAGGAATAGAGTATTGACTGCTAATTGGCTTCGGCCACGTCCAACCGCTTTGCGGAGGGTCTTGTCATGACCGCGCATCGAACGTCTGTGGTGTTGCTGTTTGCGGCCGCTCTCGCCGGCATCCTCGTCGCTGAGATGGCGGTTTTCACTAACGAGGCCGTCGCACAGCCGCGCACGTGCGGTGCTCCGCCCAAAGCCAAGCCGCAGCGGCGCAAGGGCGGCGAATCGTTCCCTCCATTGCCGCTGCCGGCGACTCCCCTTCGGCGCACGGAGAAAAAGCGGCCGCCCGCACCGCCGGCATTGGTGGGCAAGATCCAGTACGGCAAGGTCGCCTGGGCTACCGACGCCAAGGGCCAGCGCTACATGTACTACGACTGGACCACCGACCCGGCCGACATCAGCAACCTCCTCAAGTGGATGCAGATCCAGCTCGGCATCCGCTATCGGCCCCAGCAAGTCAAGCTCGACCGATTCAGCTACAACCCCGCGGAAATCCCGGTCTTGTATCTGACCGGCCACGAGGGCTTCGAACTGAACAACGACTTCCGGCGCAAGCTTCGATGGTTCCTCCAAGACGGGGGCACGCTCATCGGCGACGCCTGCTGCGGCAGCAAGGAGTTCACCAAGTCCTTCATCAAAGAGATGGGCGCTATCTTCCCTAACCGGCCCCTGGAACCCCTGCCCAGCGACCACCCCCTCTATCACTGCTTTTACCAGATCCAGAACGTGACCTACTGCGAGGGCACCACCCCGACCGGCACCAAGGCGCCATACGTGCTGGGGATCAACCTGGGCTGTCGCACCGCGGTTTACCTGACGCCGTATGACATGAGTTGCGGCTGGGACGGCCACACGCACGATCAAGGCACGCGCATCAAGATCGCCGATGCGAAGCAGCTTGGCGCCAACCTCACCACCTACTGCCTGGCCAACTACCAACTCGGCCGCTTCCTCAGCACCGAGAAGGTGTACTTCCAGGAAAACGACAAGACACGAGACGAGTTGGTCTTCGGCCAAGTGATCCACGAAGGCGACTGGGATCCCGATCCCAGCGCGGTGATGAACCTGCTGAAGTACGTGGGCAAGAATACGACCATGGAAGTGCAGTTCAAGCGCGCCAACGTCGACCTCCGCAAGATCGATGCGTTCAAGTATCCCTTCCTCTACATGACTGGGCACAAGGATTTCCGGCTCTCGCCGGAAGAAGTTGCTAAGCTCCGGAGCTACCTGCGCAACGGCGGGCTGCTCATGGCGGATGCGTGCTGCGGCCGGCTCGCGTTTGACCGCGCGTTCCGCCGCGAGATGAAGCGCGTGCTGCCGGATAAGGATTTGGCGCTGTTGCCGCCCAACCACCCGATCTACTCGTCCCGCCACGTGATCTCAACGGTCGAGTACACGGACATGGTTCGCCAAGCCCGCCCCAACATGACGGCCCCCTCCCTGGAGGGGATTAGCTTGGGCGGTGTGACGTGCGTCGTGTACAGCCCGTACGACATGGGCTGCGGCTGGGAAAACATGGTCCACCCGTACAGCAAGGGCTACTCGAGTCGGGACTCCTTGCGCATCGGGATGAACGTGCTCGTCTACGCGATGACGCACTAAGCCGTACACCGGCGCAAACGTGAAGAACCTATGAGAGGCGAGGCCCAATGGGTCTCGCCTCTTTGCGTTGGTGGGCCAATGCCCAGATGCACGACCGATCATCGATCACACGGGACGCCTGTCAACCCGCATTTTTCACCAGCTCGGGATAGACGTGCCGGAAAAGTGGCCGTCTGAAGACCTTACCGGGCCCAGGCGGCCGCGTGGGTTGAGCAACAGCCTGCGCGCGTGGAATGGGAGGGGGTGGCCCTTTGGGCGCGCCCTCGACGCTTAAGGCCGTTGCATCTAGCAGACCTCTTGCACCCCGTCAAAGTTCGAAGAGAAGTAGAGGCGCGGCGGCGTAGCTTGTCGTGGGAGGGGCCTCGCTGTTTCATGTGGGTGAAGCACTCAAACGGATGCCACAAAGACACCAAGACACAAAGGATCACAAAGAGGAATAGACGCCGAATGGCATATCCTTGGTGAAACTTGGTGTCTTGGTGTCTTCGTGGCCTCCGAACCTTCGTGGTTTGGCCATCGGAGGCCACAGAGCGATACGCATATGACCGACACCAAACAGCGAAGAACCTCCTTCAATTTGTAGGGCATCGAAATGGGTGTCCCTATTTCATGAAGTTCGTGCCATTCGGCACAGCCACATGTTTATGCCGTATCACATGGCTGTCAGTGCGATTCGATAATGGGCTGCTATTCTTCTGGTCGATGCGCCAGCTCGACGTTGTGCAACTGCACGCGTTCGCACCAGCGGCACACAATCGCGTCCTGCCCCGAAGTCTCCACGGCCATGTTTGTGAACCGCACGTCTCGGATGACGGTGTCCGCGCACCCTTGCACGACGCACGGTTCTCCGCCCCGGGCGCGGATGTCGGAGAACGAGAGCCGCTCGAGGCGGCGCAGTGCGATGCCGTCTTCGACGTTGATCTTGATGGGCGAGCGTCCGGCGTTGATGAGCACGTTGGAGAACGTGATGTCCGAGACGTCCGCGCCCCCGCCTTCGGCCGGCAGGTAGCGCCGCGGATTCTCGAACAGCACGCCGTTGCTGCCGCACTCGATCACCAGATTGGAGAACGTGCAGCGCCGGATGACTCCGTCGGCCGGGCAACCCACCCGCACGCCCTGGCAAGCGCTTCGAAGCACGCAGTTCGTGATCGCGATGTTCTCGCACACAGCGGGCGCGTCGTAGAGCGGCTGAATCGCGCGGATGGCGAAACAATCGTCCTCAGTGTCCATCTGGCAATCGCTCACTGTCACGTCGCGGCACGCGTCGAGATCGACTCCGTCGACGTTGCGCATGCGCCGGTCGCCGCGGATGGCGACGCCGCGGATGCGCACGCGTTCGCACTGCATGAGCCAGAGTGTCCAACATGCGGAATCGACCAGTGTCACGTCCTCGATACGCACGTCGCGGCAGCGGTAGAACATGCCGATGCGGGGCCGCGGGGTGTCCGGTTTGTCCAGCTTCCCCGGCTTCGAAGTGTCGTAGAAAGCGAGCCCAGAGCCGTCTATGACGCCCGGGCCGGTGAGGGCCACGTCCTCCGCGTCGACGCCGCGGAGGAGGCTGTGCGAGGATTCTTCCGGACTTCGCTCTGTATGGAACCCATCCGCGACGAGCGGAGCGTAGTCCTCCAACTTGGGGCTTCCCACGATGCGGCACCCTGGCGCGAGACGCAGTTCGACGTGACTCCTGAGTTCGATGCAGCCGGTCAGCCAGGCTCCAGGCGGACACTGCACCACGCCGCCGCCAGCCCCATGGCAAGCGTCGATGGCCTGCTGAAACGCAGCCGTGTTCAAGACCGCGCCGCCCGACCGCGCACCGTAATCGCGGATGTCGGCAAGAATGTCCATGACGTTTGTCCTGAGCATGGGGAAGAGAAAAGGGCACGCCGTCTGATGCCACACGCGTCATGTTAGCCGCGGCCGCGTTGGACATCAACCCCTCGCCCGGATAGACGCTGATAGAAGGGGACAGCCAGCGATTTGTGTTCGTAACACTTCAGCCCACTGCCACCCGCGATGAGCCAGGAAGGGAGGTGAGTTTTGAAACGCAAGGGCGCAAGGGCGCACAGAAGACCTGTGGAGGAAACAAGCCCTTCTCCTTGGCGTCTTCGCGCTTTTCGCTGTTCCGGAAGGGCAGAGACGAAGAATCGCATGATGCTGTGCCACGCGGCTGAAGGGTTACG
>JAJRTI010000710.1 GCA_024278415.1 Planctomycetota bacterium
GAGCGATCGCGGTAGGGGCTCGCCTTGCCGGCCGCGTTGGGCGCGCCGCGGTTCTGGCTCACTTCCTCCGCGGACTGGTCGTCCACGTACGCGAGGCCCTTCGAGATCAGCTCGATGGCGCACTGATACATGTGGTCGAAGTAGTCCGACGCGTAGTAGAGGCGGTCGCCCCAGTCCCAGCCCAGCCAGCGCACGTCCTCCTCAATGGCACGGACGTACTCGTCCTCCTCCTTGGCTGGGTTCGTGTCGTCCATGCGCAGGTGGCACTCGCCGCCGTACTTCGCGGCGATGCCGAAGTCGATGCAAATCGCCTTCGCGTGGCCGATGTGGAGGTAGCCGTTGGGCTCGGGTGGGAACCGCGTGACGATGGCGCCGCCCCATCGGTTGGTGCGGATGTCCTCCTCGACGATTTCCTCGATGAAGTTGAGCGAACGGCCGCTTTCGCCGTCGTTCGTGTCGTGGCTTGCCGTGTGGTCGCGATCGTTCATGGTCCAGTCCTGTCGCTTCTATTGCGTGGCGCGGTTCCTTGGGTCTCTGGCGCTCTACGTGTGGGACACGCGGGAGGGGCTAAGATATCAGATGGGGCCGCGCTTGCCAAGGATGGCGCCCGCGTGTGCGCCTTGCCGCCGGGCAGGGAGTTTGGCATGATCTGCCGCGCACGGCACATGCGCCGGCGCCAATCTGCTACTACACCGTGAGGAGAAACGAGTGAGCGCGCTACCTTCCAAGGACGCGGAGATCCTCCGCACGCTCGGACGCGAACTCGCCGAGGCCGCGGCAGATCCCGTCAACCAGCAACGCCGCGAGATCGCGCGGAAGATCAACCGCTTCGAGAAGACGAAACCCTGGATCTCGATCTATCAAGAGCCGTGGAACGAACTGAACGCGGATGGCGAGCTTGACCTCCACTGCGAGGACGGCTTCTGCCGCGGCATCGAACAAGACATGCGGCGCACGCTCTACAGGTGGCGCCACTATCCCGGCGACATGACGGTCAGCGCGGTCTCGGTGCAGCCGTTCTGCATCCGCGACACGGGATTCGGCATCAGCGAAGATGTCGATGTCGTCAAGACCGACCCTGAGAACACCGTCGTCTCGCGGCACTTCCACGTGCAGATCAAGGACGAGGACGACATCCAGAAGATCAAGAAGCCGGTCGTGACCCACGACGAGGCCGCGACCGAGGAGTGCTACCAGAAGCGGTGCGAGATCTTCGACGGCATCCTCGACGTGCGCAAGAGCGGCCGCGGGTCGTTCTGGTTCGCGCCGTGGGATCAGTTGGTGCGATGGACCGGCGTGCAAGAAGTGCTCATGGACATGGCTCTCCGCCCGGCCTACGTGCACAAGGCCATCAGCCACCTGGTGGATTGCTGGATCGCGCAGCTCGACCAGTACGAGGAGCAAGGCCTGCTCGCCGCGCCGGCCAAAGAGTTGACGGTGTCCGGCGCGGCGCAGATCTTTTCGGAAGTGTCGCCCGCGATGCACGGCGAATTCGCGCTCCAGCACGAAGCGCGCTACTACTCGCGCTTCGGCCGCGTGTACTACGGCTGCTGTGAACCGCTCGACAACAAGGTCGACGTGTGCGCGGAGTATTTGCCGAACATGTTCAAGATTTCGATGAGCCCCTGGGTGGACTTCAAGCGTGCCGCGGAGAACGTGCGCGACCGGTTCATCTTCGCCTGGAAGCCCAACCCCGCGTTTGTCGCGTACGACGAGTGGCAGCCTGATCTCGTGCGCCGCGACATCAGCGAAAAGCTCGCGATCGCCGCGGGCCACGGCTGCATCGTCGAGATCCACCTCAAGGACATCAGCACGGTCCGATACGAGTCGCACCGGCTGACCGAGTGGAACCGCATCGCGCAAGAGTGCGCGGCGGAATACGCGTAGGCCGTCTGGGGACATGATGCGATCCCGCCTTCGGCGGGCTTCCCTGCCTGCGCCGCCTGCCTGTGCGTGTCCGCACGCAGACAGGCGCACGGCACGGCAGGCAGGCGCATCACGTCCCCTGCCCCCAGTGGAGCGGAACGCCTTCGCGTTCCGGCAGACGGGACACATAACGCCAGAGATGATTCCGGAGTTCGCGAACTCCGGAATCATCTCCCTGCCAGCGGCCAGCCGTGAGGCGGTCGCCGGCGGCCTGGCGGGAGGTTTGCCGATCGGCCGCCAGATGTGTCCTCCACGCCATCTGAGGCGATGATGCGATCCCGTCCGCCGTACGGCGAGACGGGCTTCCCTGCCTGCGCCGCCTGCCTGTGCGTGTCCGCACGCAGACAGGCGCACGGCGCGGCAGGCAGGCGCATCACGTCTCCCAACTCCCATGAGACCTCATCCTATGCAGCCCAACCCCCGTTACCTGTCCTTCATGGGCCGCGGCCCCAAGCGCATCCCTCATTGGGAGCACTGGTCCAACCCCGACGCGGCCACGTTCATCACCGGCATCGACTACTACGCGCAGCCGCGCTCGTGCATGCAGCGGCTGACCGCGATGTACCCGTTCGTGCCGCTCGGCGTGCCGGCGAGCGACGACCCGGTCCCGCGCATCGAGGACCAGAAGGGGCGGGACCGGTGGGGCGAGAAGCTGCGAGACTCGTGGCAGCAAGACCGAGCCAAGACGCGCTTCGAGAGCCGCGAGGACATGCTCAAGTTCAGCCCGCTCGAACAGGGCGACTTCACCGGCTGGGGCGTGGTGGTCGACGGCGACTTCAGCAGCGAGGAGGTCGTCTACGAACGCTACAGCAAGGGCTATTCGCCAGACCTGGGCGAACGCGCGCCAGAGGGCAGCGCCGCGAGCGTGGCGTTCTACAACACTATGTTCATGTGGCCGCTGCTCGTGTTCGGATACGAGAACTTCCTCGACATCTGCCTGGAGCCGGAGTTCGAGCGCATCATGGACGAGTTCGCGGCGATCAACCGCCGCGTCTTCCGCACGTTCGCGCGGCTGCCCATCAACTTCGTGATCTGCCATGACGACATCGTCACGACCCAAGGCCCGCTCTGCTCGCCGGCATGGTTGCGCAAGTTCATCTTCCCGCGCTACGAGGAGTTCTGGGGCATCCTGAAGGCCGCGGGAAAAGAGGTCATCTTCATGGTCGACGGCTGCATCGACGCGCTCGCAGACGACGTGATGGCCTGCGGCGCGCGGGGGATCATCAGCGAGCCGGTCACCGACTACAAAGCGCTCGCCCGGCGCTACGACAACCCCTTCCTCGCCGGCGAAGGCGATTGCCGCACGCTCATGCGCAACGACCCTGCGGAGATTCGCGCGATGGTCGAGTGCATGGTCGAGACCGCGAA
>JAJRTI010000711.1 GCA_024278415.1 Planctomycetota bacterium
CCCATCATCCCGAAGATGCAACTGAGCACGACGAAGCGGCTCTGGTCGAGCCCCCTACCGTTGATCGTCAGAAGCTCGCAAATCTTGCTGCGAAGCGACGATGCGGTCCCCGTCGGCTTGGGCTGTGCGGCGCGCTTGAAGGCCACCTTCACCGGTTCATACTCGATGTCCCCGGGCCGCACGAGTCCAAACGTCTCTCGCATGCGCTGCTCGATGAGGAACGGATCGTCGCGCAAGGCCACGGCCATGGCCTTGGCCTCTTGGGCTTCCAGGCGCAGGCGTTTGGCCTGCGCCTCGAGGCGCAGGTTATAAACGCGGATACGCTGCCGCTCGCGGCTGCGCTGCGTGTACGCGTGGGCAAGCCACACCGCGGCCGCGATGAACGCAACCGCGCTAAGAAAGGTGGAAGAACGGTGGCCCTTCGGGGGTGTTAGCTCTTCTTCCATAAGCTGGCGCCGTACTCGGCAGCGTCGCCGAGTTCCTCTTCAATGCGCAGCAGTTGGTTGTACTTGCAGATACGTTCCGTGCGGCACAGCGAGCCGGTCTTGATCTGGCCGGCGTTCGTCGCCACCACAATGTCCGAGATGGTCGTGTCTTCGGTCTCGCCGGACCGATGGGACACGACCGCGGTGAAGTTGTTGCTCTTGGCCATCTCAATGGCATCGAGCGTCTCGGTGAGCGTGCCGATCTGGTTGACCTTGATCAGGACCGAGTTGCTCGTCTTGTTCTTGACGCCCCGGCTCAGGCGCTTGGTGTTGGTCACGTAGATGTCGTCGCCCACGATCTGTATCTTGTCGCCAAGCTTGGCCGTGAGCTTCTTCCACGTGTCCCAATCATCCTCGGCCAAGCCATCTTCGAGAGAGCGAATGGGGTACTTTTTGCAGAGGTCGACGTAGTACTCGACCATCGCGTCGCCATCCTTCTCCGGCTCGTCCTCAGCCTTGAGCGTGTAGATGCCCCGTTCCTCGTCGTAGAACTCCGTAGCGGCGGGGTCGAGTGCGATGAAGATATCCTCGCCCGCGGTGTACCCGGCTTTCTCGATCGCTTCGAGGATGACCTGGATCGCCTCTTCGTTGGACTGTAGGTTCGGTGCGAATCCGCCTTCGTCGCCAACAGCCGTGTTGAGGCCGCGCTCTTGGAGCACCTTCTTGAGCGCGTGGAACACCTCTGCGGCCATGCGCAAGCCCTCGCGGAAGTTCGGCGCGCCCCAGGGCTGGACCATGAACTCCTGGAGGTCGACGTTGTTGTCCGCGTGCTCGCCGCCGTTGAGAATGTTCATCATGGGCACGGGCAGCACGTGGGCGTTCGCGCCGCCGATGTGGCGATACAGCGGGATGCCGAGGGCCTGGGCCGCGACGTGGGCCACGGCCATGGACACGCCGAGCATCGCGTTGGCCCCCAGCTTCTCCTTGTTCTCAGTCCCATCCATCTCGATCATGGTGCGGTCGATGTCGCGCTGCTTGAGCGCGTCCATGCCGGTGACCTTGGGGCCGATGACCTCGTTCACGTTCTTGACCGCGTTCAACACGCCCTTGCCCAGGTAGCGCGTCTCGTCGCCGTCGCGCAACTCGATGGCCTCATACTGCCCCGTAGACGCGCCCGACGGCACGGCCGCGCGGGCGCGGGCGCCACACTGAAGCTCGATCTCGACCTCAATGGTGGGGTTGCCGCGGGAATCCAGAATCTCACGCCCAACAACTGCAATGATCTCGGTCATGTCTCGTTCGCACTCTCTATCAATTTAAGATCTTGAATGTCCAGCTTGCGCCCTCACACACAGGGCCGGAGAGCAAGCTTTCGTGTTTTCATGGAGGGTTTGGTTTTTAGCATAAGTCCGCGTCGTTGTCAAATTCGTGCATCTGGACGGCGTTTTTGGCCATGCCCCCTGCCGGGTAGGGCTGGAGCAGGATCAGAACCTGCGCCCTTTCTCAACCTCTGCACCTCTGCGCTTCTTCCCCTACCGCGGCACAAGCAGCCGCGCGGGGTGATCCGACACGTACGGCACGACGTCGCCACTCAGGTCGAACGACACGTCCTCCCGGGGAGTCACGACAAGTTGCCAAACCTTCCCGTCCTGCCCGGCGCGAACCTTGACGGGAAACTTGCGCTCCATCAGCGCGCCCTCCGCGTCCACCACCACTTCCCCGGCCGGGTCGATCACCTTCACCGTCGCGGGCTCGGTCAGCCCGCCGCAGTTCACGTGCAGCACGAACTGCTTCGCGTCCTTCGGCACATAGAAGAAGAGCGCCGGGTTCTGGAAGATCACGTGCAACGGCTGTTTCTCAGATGCCTCGAGAGCGAAGCACCGCTGCTGCGATTCGACCGTGCACGAGCCGCGCTTGGGCTTCACCTCTACGAAGTAGGCCCCCGCTTCATTCGCCCTCACCTTCACGATCTTCGACTGGTCGACCTTGATGGAGCCTTCCGCCACGACGCGCCAATCGGCATCGAGCACGCGGTAGGTCGCTGTATCCGTGTATGTCGTCACGCGAACGTTCGCGATCTTCAACTCGACGGTCTCGCCCTTGTTGGCGTAGAGCAACCCGCGGCCTTCGCGGCGAATGCGGCTCGGCCGGTCCGCCGGCGTGAACGCGATCGCCTTCGGTTCGAGCGGCGCCATGCGCGGGATCACGTCCACCGTGAGCACGTCGACAACTCCGCTCTCCGCGTGGCCGTTGTAGGTCGTGGTGAACGGAATCTCGATCGTCGCCTCCTTGGCGGTGGCCGGAGCGGCAAGCATCACGGACAACGTCTTGCTGGCCGGCTCATCTCCCGCGGCCGGCATGGATGCCTCCACGCCACCGGCCGGGGTCATGGCCCAGCCCTTGGGCAACGTGGCTGTCGTCTTCACACTCAGCGCCTGAGGCGCGACGTTGCGCACCCACAACTTGGCCTCGACCGCGCGCCCAGCCACGACCGCGACGCGGCGCTGCTTGAGCGCGCACAGCAGGGGCATGTCCACGGGCAGTGTCACCTCGTCACTGAGCA
>JAJRTI010000047.1 GCA_024278415.1 Planctomycetota bacterium
CGCAACCGTTCGAGCCGGCTGCCCGTCACGTTCATGGGCAAGCTAAGTCTTGCGCCCATGTCCGGCGACCCCAGCCGCGTCGCGCGGCTCTGCGGCGCGAGCCGGCGCATGGATCTGCCGGCCGCCGGCGCGGCGCCGATCTTCGACGCGCCGGCGGCTGGCTCGCTCGTGGGGCTGTCCCTGTTCACGACCGGCCACGGCCGAAGCACGGACTGGCGCCGGCGCACGCGAGTCGCGCTGGTCCGCGCCGGCGAGACGATGGTCCAGGGCGGCGGCTTGTTGCCCTTCGCCCAGCAGGGCCTGTCGGGGAATATCACGTTCGGGTCGCTCCACTGGAACCACAATAGCCTCGAACGCACCGCGCGTTGCGGCGGAGCCCGGCACTTCTGGGCCGATCCGCAGCCGTTGACGCGCGGGGATCAACTTCGCTACGTCGCCGCGGGCCAGCAGGGGCCGCGGCGCGCAGAGGTGGGCGTGCTGTGGTACCAATTCGATCCCGCGGCGCCGGCGCCAGCCGTGCCCGACGACGTGGAGCCGCTGCCGGCCATCACGCACGGGCAGCCGGGCCGGCCGCTGCCTGGGGGATGGTGGGCCGAGGCGGAGACGTTCGCGGATTCCGCGGAGGCCTCCGCCGGCCAGGCCCGCAACGAAACCGCGACCGCGAAGGAGGCGTTCGCATCCGGCGACGCGTACCTCGCGTGGAACGCGGCGCGGCCCGGCGACACGCTCGACCTGCTCGCGGCCATGCCGAATGCGCGCTACGTGCGGTTGTGGATTCATCGCCTGGCGTTTCCGTCGGGCGCGGTGTTCGACATCAGCTTGCGCGCGGCTGGGGCCGGGGCTGGCGAGCGGGCGATGGCCATGAGCGACGCGGAATTCCGAGCCCGGCGGCTGGGGCTGCGCTCCAGCCCGGCGTCGGTGGATTGCTACGGCGTGTGGCCGCACCGGCAGGCGTATCGCTTTGACATGCCCATCATGCTCAGCCCCGCGTCCGGCCGCGTGGGCCGCATCCGGTTCACGTGCATGAGCAAGCGCTTGGCCAGCCGCGGGTATCTGCTCGCGATCGACCAACTCGGCATCGATCCCGCGCCGGCCACGCCGGCTGGGTGGAGCGAGTTCGAACGCGCTACTGTGACATCTTGTACGGCCGCGGCCACTGCGGCCCTCATGCCGCAGGGCCGGCCGGACTTCCACGGCTGGGGCGGTCTCGAAGTCCGCGCGCGCGGCGCCGGCGCGGTGGAGATTGCGCTGATGCTGCCGACGGCCGGGCCGCGCGTGAGCGAAGTGGAAGTGCGCGGGCTCGTAGATGCCGGCGAGTGGTCCGCGCGTGTTGGCGATGCCAAACCGACGGCCTTGCCCGCGGCCGAGGCCAAGCAGAAGCCGCGCACGTGGCGCGTGCCAGTCCGGCCGGCGCGCGAGCGGCCTTGCACGTTGAATCTGAGGCTGGAGTGCGCCGGCGCGGGACGCCTGCTCCTCGATGCCTGGCGCGCGGCGCGATGAGAATGGCGAATGCCCCCATGAACGTGGAGCACGACGATAGCCGCGGCGCCATGACGCGCAAGGAGGCGCTCGTGCTCGCGGCCATCGTCTTGGCCGCGTTCGCGCTGCGGCTCTGGGCCGCGGCCACGGCCCCGGAGGAGGAGGATGCGTGGCGCTTCCTCGGCATTGCGAAGGCCATGGGGGGCGCGGCCGGGATCCCGCTTGGGAGCGGCGCGGCCTACCACCCGCTTCTTAGCGTCTACCTCTTGAAGTTGTCTGGCATGGTGCTTGGGTGGGGCCAGTTGGCCACGCGCCTGCCGTTCGTGCTGTTGGCGACCGCGAGCGTCTGGGCCTTCTACATGCTCGTGCGCGCCGGCCTGGGCGTGCGAGTGGCGCAAGCCGCGGCGGCCCTGATGGCGGTCGATTTGTACAGCATCAACGTGGCCATCTTGCGCTTGCCGCGCATCTACGTGGCGTTTGTGCCGCTCGTGCTGTGGCTGTTTTGGTGCGCGATCCACGTGGCAGACCGGCGCCGGGCCTGGTGCGCGTTCCTCGCGCTCGGAGTCGCGTCAGGGCTGGGCTACCTGGCCAAGGAGAGCATCGCGCTTCTTGCGCCGCCGTTCGCGGTGTTTCTGGTCTTGAACCCGAAGCGCCGGCGCTGGCTGTGGCGGTGGGAGTTGTATCTCGCGGTGCTGGCCGCGCTCGCCATCGCCGCTCCGAGCCTCGCGTGGAACTGGTCGGCGGGCATGCCCAACTTCCACCGGAACGTGGCGAAGGTGTCGGGGCTCGGCCTGACTCCGCGGCCGCTGGTGCTCTACCTGGGCCAGCTTGTGCACGAGTTCATCAGCATCGACCGGCTCACATTGCTCATGCAGGACCAGGTGTTCCACCCGGAGTACTCGCCCATGAGTTGGTCGCTGGGCGCATTCTGCTTGGTAGCGACGGCCCTCGCCTGCTTCCGTGGCCGCGGCCCGTTTTCGAAGCTGATGCGGCTCGTCTTCGCGTTCGTGTTCGTCGTCTCTGCGCTCGCGCGGCCCCAGGAGCCGCTGAACGGGTTCTGGTGGGCGTCCATCACGGTGTTCCCGGCGCTCGCGTTTGCGGGCGCGCTTTGGGTCCAGCTCTGGGAGCAGGGGCGGCTCTTGCGCGCGCTTGCGGCCATGGTCGCTCTGGCGCAACTGCCCGCGCTCTGGACGTTTCTCTCTGCCGACACGTTCTTGGACAGGATACAATCTCACTATCGAGGGACGCTCGTGCGCGCGTTCGAGTTGTCGGAAAGCAACGTCGATCGCAAGTGGCGCGAATTGGTCCCGGCCGCGGCTCGGCTGGTGGCGATGGCTCCGGACGATCCCCATGCACTCGCGATGGAGGGGGCGGCCAACATGCTGGCCGGCGCGCTGGCCCCTGCAAAGCAGCAGATGGACCGCGCGCTGAAGGAAGCGCCGAGCAGCGCGCTGGCCCAGTATCTACGCGCGCGGCTGGCGGTTCGATTGGGCGACTTCCAGGGGAGCATTGGCTATCTGCTGACTGCGCGGCAGGCGCTGCCCGAAAGCGTGCGCATCGCCCGGCGGCTGGGGAACGTGTATCTGCATCTCGGGCGCGTGCGGGCGGCCGCGGCGCAGTATGCGCGCGCCTTGCGGATCAAGCCTGAGGATGCGGAGCTTTGCATCCTTCTGGCGACAGCGCGTCGCGCGATGGGGGATCGGCAATCCGCGCGGGCGCTGTTGGAGAGGGCGTTGGCCTTGGAGCCCGGCAGCGCCGAGGCCACCGCGTATCTGAAGGCCCTCGATGCACAGGAACGCTAGGAGGGCCCCTCCTCCTCGCCCCCGGCCAAGCCAAAGAGCTTGTGCACGGCCTGCGTGTACCAGTGCTCTCCCTTCTTCGCCTCCTCGCGCAACGTCACGGTGGGGTGGTGCGCCACCTTGCTCACCAGCCGGCCGGCCATCTGCTCGATGTGTCGCCAGTCCGCATCGGATACGCGGCCGAGCTTGCGCCGCAGGCGCTCCAACTCGCCCGCCTTCATCTGATTCATCGCGCCCATGAGCGCCTGAATCGTCGGCGCCGCGCGGTCCATGCGCATCCACTCCACAAACTCCGCGACCTCATGGTCCACGATCTTGGCGCAGCGCTCCAGCTCCTGCCGGCGTTGCTCCATGTTCTCACGTACGATCTGCTCGATATCGTCGATGTTGTAGAGGTACACGTTGTCCAACTCGCCCACGGCTGGCTCCACGTCGCGCGGCACGGCGATGTCGACGATGAACATGGGCGCGCCACGGCCCCCACGCGTGGCCTGGGCCACGGTATCCCGCGTGAGGACCGGCTGGGGCGACGCGGTGCAGCAGATGACCACGTCGGTCCCCGCGAGCCGGCGGGGCAAGTCATCAAGGGAAATCGCCTTGCCCTGGAACTGCTCCGCGAGCGCTCGTGCGCGCTCGATCGTGCGGTTGGCCACGACCACCTGGGGCTTGCCCGATTCGAGGATGTGCCGCAGCGCCAGCTCGCCGGTCTCGCCCGCGCCCACGATCATGACCGTTTTGCCGTCGAACGTCTCGAAGATGCGCGCTGCGAGATCCGCGGCGACCGAACTGACCGACACTTTGCGGTCGGTGATGCCGGTCTTGCGGTAGACCTCCTTGGCCACTGCGAACGCGCGCTGGAAGAGGGTGTTGAGCACCTTGCCCGTGGCCCCGTGCTCCGCGGCCACCATGTACGCCTGCTTGATCTGGCTATTGATCTGCGTCTCGCCCACGACCATGGAGTCCATGCCGGACGCGACCGCGAAGAGGTGGCGGATCGCCGCGTCGTCCCGATGCACGTACGTGAACTCGCGGAGCGAGCCTGGCTCCGCGCCGCCAGCATCCTCCATGAACCGGATGGCGCGCTCGGCCGCGTCTTCGTCGTCGCAGGAGAGGTAGATTTCGACTCGGTTGCACGTGGACACCACGACCATCTGCGCGTCGGGCAGGCGCTGGCTGAGCACGTCGAGGGCTTCGGGGAGGCGGTCTGGCGGGATGGCCAGTCGCTCACGCACTTCGACGGGCGCGGTGCGGTGGTTAAGTCCGATGGTGAACAGCACGGGCATCGCTCGTGGACGAGCCGGGTTGAGGCGGGTGCGCGGACAGGAACGCGTGCCGGCCGCCGAGCATGAAGTCGCCGACAAACGTGGCGACGACCAAGGCGAAGCTGAGCACGGTGAGTACGGCGACGCGCTTGCCGTGCACGCGTGAGTGGAGGCGCAGGTGGAGGATCGCGGCGTATGCGGCCCAGGTGAGGCACGCGCCCCACACTTTCAGATCCTCCTGCCACGGCACGGACAGTTGCTGCCCGGCCTTGAGCCAGGCGACGCTCGCGACGATGCCAAACGTGAGCAGCGGGAAGCCCCAGCGGATGGCCTGTCCCGACATCTTGTCGAGCACTTCGAGCGGCGGCAGACGCGACAGCAGCGGGATTGCGCTCTTGGCTTTGAGTTGGCGTTGCTGCACCAGGTACATCAGGCTCGCCATGCACGCGCATCCGAAGAGCGCGAACGCGAGCAAGATCGGCACCGCGTGCGCGATCTGCCAGACCATCGAGATCCCCGGCGGCAGCGCCGCCTTGTCGTCGACGAAGCACACCGCGACCACCGCGAGCACCGCGAACAGCGGCAGGAGGAACGCACTCACCATGGGCTGCTTGTACACGCGGTCCACGACGATGCCCACCAACGCCAAACACCACAGCAGGAAGACGAAGGACTCAAAGACGTTGTTGAGGGGGATGCTGCCCGACCGCGCGGCGAGGAGCAGCAGCGCGGCCGTGTGCGCCGCGAACGCTGCGCGCACGAGCCATCGGCCCGCCGAGCGCCGGGACTCGACCGGCCGCGCGACGTACGCGGCCAGGCTCACGCCGGCGCAGGCATACAGTGCGGTGGCGACCCAGAAGAGGGCATGGGGGGCATCGAGCATGGTTGAGCCTCAGCGCAAGACCTTGCGGCGTTCCCAACACGGGCGCGGCGTCCGCGGCCCGCACGGTCTGCACGGCGTGCAGGCCCTCAAGCCTGCCCGTCCGCAGGGCCAGCGTCCGCCCCTGCCAGCCTGGCCCTCAGACGTTCGATCTGCTCGGAGTCATCGAGCCGGCGCCACGCCTCGATGGCGAACATGAACTTCCCCTTCTCCTCGGCGTTCGCGGCGATGGCCCGCAGCGATTCCTCGTCGGGCTCCTCGCCCAAAATGCGTTGGGCGCGCAGCCAGACCGCAGTGTCGCCCTGCGCCATGGCGCGGCGGGCGACCTCGCGCGTGTCCTCTTCGCTTCGCGAGCGCTCGAAGAACTCGAGCGCGTCGTCGTACATCTCCGCAGCCATGAACTGCCGGCCCACCTCGACCACGCGCTCGACGGGCACGTCGTCGTTGTAGAGCACGTTGCGCTTCTCGTAGAAATCGGGCAGGGCGTCCTTGGCCATGATGGTTCCATTCGGGGAACGTACTGCGTAACGGGAACTTCGAGCGAGAACGGATTATATCGCCCTCGGTGGGAGCTGTCCAGTTGCCCTCCGGCGCTGGGGAGGTATACTGCGCCCCGACGCGATCCCCTTCCTTTCATCCCTGCTGGGAATGAGGCGTGCCATGATCCAATACTCTCCCATGCTGTCGTGCGCGCTTTTGGCCGTCGCGGCTTGCGTCCAAGCTTCCGCGGCCGAGGTCGCCGTGCCGGTGCCCAACGCGTCGTTCGAGGATGGGGCATTCGGAGCCGCGCCGGCCGGGTGGAAGCCCTATGGCGGCCGCAGCGCCGCGCTCAAGATCGCGGCGTCCGACCTCGCGCATGAGGGCAAACGCGGCGTGCTCATCTTCGACGACGACCCGGCCCGCGAGGTGGGCATCTACACCGACATGCCGGCCAAAGGAGGCGAAGTGTACGAGGCGCGGGTCATGGCCAAGCGCGTGCCCGGCGCGTCGCCTGCCGGCGCATACCTTCAGATGCGCTTCTCCCCGGGCGGCCGCTTCTACCAGACTGCGCTCGCGCCGGACAGCAAGACGCAGTTTGGCCTGGTCAAGCTCAAGGGCGTGGCTCCGAAAGAAGCCAAGAGCGTGCGCCTCTACCTCTATACCCATGCCGGCCCCACCCCCAAGGTGATCGTGGACAGCGTGCAACTCGTGTCCGGCGTGGAGCCGCCGCCGCCCCCTCCGCCGCCCGTGCCCGAGGCCGTGCCGCCGGTGTATTCAAAGCTCAAGAACCTCTACATCAACACACACCTCGTGGAGGCTGGCAAGCCCAACGCCAAGATCGTCGCGCCCGCGTCCGGCCAGTACGGCGCCGCGGCCCAGCGCATCCAGGCCGCAATCCGCGAGCAAACCGGCGTGTCGCTGCCCATTGTCGCCGACACCGCGCCGGCCGCGGCCGTGCCCATCAAGGGCCACCTCATCGCGCTCGGCAACCGCTCGACCAACAAGACGATCGAGGAACTCTACAATCGTTTCTACACGCTGCTCGACTTGCGCTATCCGGGCCCCGAGGGCTACGTGGTGCGCACGCTGCACAACCCCTTCGGCCACGGCCACAACGTGGTGTTTGTGGGCGGCAGCGACGACGCGGGCGTGCGCAAGGCCGCGGACGTGTTCATCACGAAGCTTCGGGAACGCGACGCGGGCGGAGCGCATCGTGTCCCCGGAACGATCGGCCACCTCGCGGAGATTCAACTTGGCAAGGGCGTCGTCGTGCCCAAGGACGTGCGCAAGCTGCTCATCTGGGACGCGTCCAAGGGCTACCGCTCGACCGGCTACTTCGGCTGGAACAGCATCAGCAAGCACATGGCCGCGTACTACATGACCGGCCGTGAATACCACGCCCGAGAATTCCTCCGCCTCGCGTTCCCGGACAAGCAAGCGCTCAAGGAGATCTCCGAGATCGACGGCGAGCGCATCGAGAACAAGAACGACCCGCTCGCCGGCGCGTACCATTACAACTCGCACATGATGATCCTCTTCTGGGATCTCATCGAAGAGAGCCCGTTCTTCACGGACGAGCAGCGCCTGCGCGTGACGAACGCGTTTTCGAGACAACTGAACCACCGCAAGAACGAAGGCATCTACCGGCTCCGCGGCCCCTCGCGCGCGGTGGGCTCGCGGCACGGCCAATGGTCCGCGATCTCGCTCTACACGCTCGGCCGCTACTTCCAGAAGGACTACCCGAACCCCATCTGGGCCCAGTGCGTGCGCGGCGCGGAGAACCACTTCGCCTCCCTCCACGAATACGACTGGGTCGGCGGCGAGAGCGACAACTTGTTCTGGTACAACACCGGCATCGCGCCCGTTTTCAGCTACCTCGTGCTGTCAGGCGACCGCAAGCCGGTGGAGAATGGCGTGCTGGCCAAGCTGCTGTCCGGGCAGGAGATACTCTACGATGGCGTGCGCGGCCACTGGTCGCTGCGCAGCGCGTCCATCGGCTTCCTCCACAA
>JAJRTI010000712.1 GCA_024278415.1 Planctomycetota bacterium
CATCGGCACCCGGCCCATCGTCACTCAGGGCGCGGCCGCAGACCTGGTCGTGGAGGTGTACATCGAGGGGCTGGACCGGCCCTTGTATGGCGAGGACTTGGAGGTGCAGTTTGTGCGCAAGCTGCGGGAGGAGATCGAGTTCGCCAGTGTGGACGCGCTCAAGGCGCGCATGGCAGAGGACCGGCGCATCATGCTCGCCGAACTCGGCGCGTAGCAGCGTGAGTGGGGCCAGGAGTGGCGCAGATTTCCAATCTGCGAAGCCGACCGCAGGGCGACCCTCTGCTCGCATGGGCCTCCCTCGCGCGGCCTGTGGCCGTAAGCAATGGAGCCACGCCGCTTCCCGCGCAATGCGGAAAACACAGATATGCGCAGATACCCACAGATCACGCAGATGAAACCTGCCGCCACCGCTTCCGATCTGCGCGACCTCTGGGTATCTGCGGGCATCTGTGTCGTGTCTGCGCTTTTCGAGACCGCGGGGCCAGAGGTCCGAGTTCTGCATCCGTGGATCTTGCTAACATCCGTGGGACTTGTCGAATGGGCCGGAAGGGGTGGGGCAGGTTGCCTTTTCCACGGCGTGGACCACAGCTACGAGCCCGACTTCCTGGTGCGGCTGACGAACGGCCTGACGGTTCTGCTGGAGATCAAGGGCTTCGAAAACAACCAGGACCGAGCGAAGCACGACGCCGCGCGGCGCTGGGCCAAGGCCGTGAACAACTGGGGCCAACTCGGCCAGTGGGCGTTCCACGTGTGCAAGAACCCTCAGGTGCTGGGCAAGGAGCTGGAGCACTTGGCGATGCCGCGGGAGGCGTAGGGGGGGGAAGGGGCAGAGGTCTGCATCCGTTGGGCTTGGTGTCCGGGGACACGATGCGATCCCGCCTTCGGCGGACTTGCGCATCGCGTCCCCGCCCGCGTTGCGCACCGCGCGGGGCTGTGGTACAATCGCGCCAAATCGGGGAAACGATGGCCTACCCATAGGGTTGCGCCAGTTCGTCGATGGCGCGCCTGTCCCACCCACGTTGCTCACAATGGCTGAAGCTGCCAGACACGCGAATACGCACGGTTTCGAGTTGAAGGGGTACGAGGTTCTGGGCGCGATGGAAGGGGGGATGTCCGTCGTGTACAAAGTGCGGCACGTTCCGACCGGACGGATCATGGCCGCGAAGACGCTGAAGCTCGAATTCAGCCAAGACGCGCAGGCCGTCGAACGCTTCCATCGGGAGGGGGTCGTTACCCGCAGCTTGCAGCATCGCAACATTATCCGCGTGATCCACCACGACTGCATCCTCACGCGCCATCGTACGGGCCGGCACTTCTTCATCATGGAGTTCATCGACGGAGTCAATTTGCAGTGCCTGGTCGAGCAGCGCGGGCCTATGCCGCGGGAGGAGATCGCGGGGATCGTCTCGCAAGTGTGCGATGCGCTGAACTACGCACACTCCTTTGCACACCAACCGGTCATCCACCGGGATCTCAAGTCGAGCAACGTTCTCGTCGAGCACGGCACGGGCCGGGTGGTGCTGACCGACTTTGGGATCGCACAACGGATCGACGGGCCCGATTTCGAGACGCACCTGATCGGCACCGCGGAGTACATGTCGCCGGAGCACGCCCAAGGCAAGCCGACTGACGAGCGCTCGGATCTCTACTCGCTGGGCGTGATCATGTACGAGATGGCGACCGGGCAGTTGCCGTTCCGGCCATCCACACCCGGCCCGCACGCGGCCAGAGAGGTGCTGGCGAAGCATTGCTCGGAGCGGCCCCTGCCCCCGCGGGAGGTGAACCCGCACGTGTCGCCGTCGCTCGACGCGATGATCATGCTGCTGCTGGAGAAGGATCCCGCCAAGCGCTACCAGAGCGCAGGCGTGCTCAAGGCCCACCTCACGCAACAGTGGACAACCGAGACGGGGTTCGTGCCGTACGAGATGTTGCGGCGTGAGGCACGCAAGCGTATGCGCGGGCCCATGGCCGTCATGGCGCTCATGGCGCCGCTGTGTCTGGTGCTGGGCGTGGCCGGGTATTTGGGGGGCGCGGAACTGTGGGCGCGCCACCAAGCAGGGAAGCTGGAGGACCGCGCCGGGGCCGCGTACCGCGAGGGCAACTGGGACGAGGCCGCGCGGCTGTTGCGGGAGGCCCATGCTGAAGCGCCGTCCCGCCAGCGCGAGTTGTTCATGCGCCGCGCGGAGGGCCAGGTGCGGCTCATGGCCGGGTTGGACAAGTTGGATGAGGGCCAGACGGAGTTGGCGCTGGTGGACTTGCGCCAAAGCGTGGAGGAACTGGGCAACGCGCAGAGCCGCCGCGCGCTCGCGAAGGCCGAGGCCGTGGCGAAGCACGAGAAGCTGATGCGCACCGGGGACCAGGCGATGATCGACGGCCAACTCGATGACGCGGTGGAGGCCTACCGGCAGGCTTTGCGCGTGCGCGAGTCGCCGCGCACGCAGCAGCGCCTGAATCTCGCGCTCGCGCGGCAGCTCGAAGCCAAGGCGAAGCAAGCCGCGGCGAAGAAGGACTGGAAGGCCGCGCTGGCCGCGTACGAGCAGGCCGCACAACTCGACCCGACCGCGCGCGTGCAAGAGGAGATCGCGCGCATCAAGGCGCGGGTGAACTTGGGCATGATGCTCAAAGTGGCGGAGACCGCGTACGGCGCGGGCATGCGGGACGAGGCCCTGCGCGTGCTCGAAGATTTGTTGGAGCGGCAGCCGAGCCGGGAGGCGAAGGAACTGCACGACAAGGTGCTGGTTGAGAAGCTGCTGTCCGAAGGCGACGGCCATGAGCAGGCCGGGGAGTGGGACCTGGCCGTGGCCGCCTACCGCCGCGCCGCGCGGTTGGTCGATTCGCCTGATGCGGCCAAGAAACTGAATCGCGCACAGGCTATGCGCTATGCCGCCCAGGGCGACGCCCAGGCGAAGCTGGGCGCGTGGCAAGAGGCCGCGAAACGTTACGCTCGCGCGCTGGGCTTCGCGGACATCAAGGAGATACAAGACAAGCTGGACCGCGCGCAGGCAGAGACGGACTACGAACGTTTCGCGGCCAAGGCCAAAGCAGCGGCCGGCGACAGCGATGCGGCCCTTGCCTTCTGGGTCGCCGCTCAGGAGGCAAAGGCCAGCGAAGAGGCCGCGCGCGAGATCAAGCGATTGAGGGCCGCAAAGTGGCTTCAGATCGGAAACGCCTGCCAAGCGCGCGGGGACTGGCAGGGCGCAGTGGCTGCGTATTAAAAGTTGGCCGCGCTCGACGGGAGCCGCGAACACCAGCAACTGCTCGCGGCCGCGAAAACGGAGCTGGCTTACGCCGCGGCGTTTGCACGCGGCAAACAGGCCGCGGAGGCCGGCGAGTGGGAGGATGCGTGCCTGGCCTTCGAAGCCGCCCGCCAGGCGAAGAAGACGCCCGAGGTGGACGCGCAGTTGGTGCGCTGCGGGTACGAGAAGCACATGGCCGCGGGCCGGGCGCTCGCCGAGGAGCGGAAATGGTCCGACGCGGTTGCGGCCTTCAAGGCGGCGCGGCGCTTGAAGCCCACTGAGGAGTCCGATCTGGCGCTCGCCGACGCGGAGGCCAACTTGGGGTATGAGACCGCGTACCACTCCGGGGTCAAGGCTCTCGAACAAGAAAACTGGGCCGGGGCCGTGACAAACTTCCAAGATGCGCTAAAATACAGGTCCACGCCGGAAGTGGCTGAGAAGCTTGAGCTGAGCAAGCAGAAGCTTCTCATGGCCTTCGGCAGGGCTCAGGAAGATTCGGGTGATTGGGCTCGCGCATTGGAGTATTACGGCGCGGCTAAGCACCTGAACGGCGGCCCGGAAGCCGATGCGGCTCTCGCGCGGGTCACTTACTACAAGCTCTTTTCCAAAGCCCAGTCCGAGCGCGAGGCCGGGCGCCTTGCTGACGCGAACATGACGTTCGCGGCCGCGGCCAAGCTGCTCGCGCAGAAGGGCCGCGGACTCGGCGGCCCTCTGGCGAACCCCGCCGGCCACGAGGACGCCGCGACGCTGTTCGGCGCGGCATTCATTGAGGCCGTGGAATGCGAACAGCAGAAGAAGTTCGCGCCGGCTATCCAGGCGTACAGGCGCGCACAGAGCCACGCAGTGGACAAGGGCTTGCTCAAGAGCCGAATCGAGCGTTGTGTCCAGGAACTGATTCGTTAAGTCAGGAAGGCGGAGTGCCTACCATGCGACGGTCTCAAACCACCAGCCTCCTCGCTGCATGCGTATTGTTTGTCAGCGCCGCGGTCGCTGCGGAGCCGTAGAAGAAAGTGGCCCTGAAAGTGCTCGGAGTTGATGCGAGCCAGTTTCCTGAGGTGTCGGTCGACGTGCAGCCCCTCGCGGAGGACGGGCAGCCGTTGGTGGACCTCTCGGCGAGCCAGGTGCGCGTGATCGAGGATGGCGTGGAAATGGCCGGGGCGAAGGTTCGCGTGCAGCGGCTCTCGGCCTTGAGCGGGCAGGCGACCGCGCACATGAGTGTCATCATCGCCATTGTGCACGCTCGTGGCTTGGACCGGCAGGCTGTGGGCACTGCGCTGTCGGGGCTGACCAAGCGGCTCGGCGAGGGCGTGGAGGCGTGCGTGGTAATCCAGAAGTCCAAGGGCGCGGACAAGGGGGTGGAACGGCTGGGCGTCTTGCGGCCCAGAGGGATGATATGGCAGAAATTTACAGACGTGAAGGAACTCGTGGCGCCGGCGTGCCAGGATTACGAGTTGGCGCGCACGTCGCTGCTGTACGAGGTGCTCATGTTCGCGCTGTCGATCGAGCGCGATGATTTCGCGCCGGTTATCGTTGTGAGCGACGGGTTCGACGACGGGAGCCGCTTCGCGATGCAGCAGGTGATTGACAAGGCGCGAGAGACGGGGCGCCCGGTGTTCTGTGTGGGCATCAAGACGGGCGTGTTGAGGAAGCGTTATGAGCCGGCGCCGCTTATTGCGATTGCCCGGCACACCGGCGGCAAGTTCTACGTCACGGATGGGGAGGCGCCCATGACGTGGCTTTACGACGACTTGGAGGCGTTTCGTCGCAGCCAATACCGCATTTCCTATCAGTCCACGAACGCAGATCCAGACCGACAGACTCGGCAAGTCGTGATCCATATCGCCGCGCCAGGCTACCAGCCAGCCGCGGCGTCCGTGCCAATCGAGGCTCCGCGGGCGAAGATCCTTGCGGAGCAATTGCGCCGGGCGAGGACCCGCCTCGACGCGCTGACGTCCGGCGCGGCCGCGCACCTCATGGACGGCGGCGCAGCGCTTCGGGAGGCGAACGTGAAGATCATCGAAGGCGCTCAGTGGAGTTCGAATGGAAAGCTCGACGAGGCCGCGAAACGGTTTGACGCGGCGCGGGAAGCCATTGGACGGGCCCGGCAGGCCGCGCAGGAGGCCTTGGCTGCCGTGGCCAAGACGAACGCGTCCGACGAGGAGGCCGTGGACGGCGACGTTCGACAAGCCATCGAGGTGGCCGAGAAGCAGCGGAAGAGCGCGGCAGAGATCCAAGCGTCCGCGGCCAGCGTGGAGCGCAATTTGGATCGCCACGTGACCGCGCTCATGGTGCGCAGGCTCGTGGCGAAGCGCGAGGAGATCAAGCTGGACTCGCCGGAGCTGGCCGCCGTGCTGGAGGCCGTCGCCAAGCAGCGGGCCGAGATGAAGCCCGAGGTGTATGCCGATGTGCATCGCCGGCTTTCGAGCTTGCTCATGGGCCACGCGATCAGACTATTCGAGCAAGGCCAGTTTGACGCGGCCGGGGATGTGTGCCAGCAGGTGCTGGCCGTGCTGCCAGACGACGTGCCTGGGACGACGAACGCCGATGCGCACACCTTGCTCGGGCAGTGCCTGGAGGAGCAGGCGCTTTATGCTAAGGCGGAGAAGCAGTACCGCGAAGCCATCCAGCGGCAACCGCAGAATGCGTTGGCCCGGTTGGGGCTGGCGCGCACGCTGCGCAAGCTGAAGCGGCCGGCGGATGCGCTGCGCGAAGCGAAGGCCGCGGCCGGACTCGACCCGCAGAATGCAGACACGCAGAAACTGATCGGGGAACTCGCATACGAGAGCGGGGACTATGAGGCCGCGGCCAAGTACATGGCGCTTGCCGTTCGCGCGCATCCGTCCTTGCGCGTGCCATTGGCCGACTGCTACGAGCGGTTGAAGAAGGCCGACCGGGCGATCGAGGTGTACCGCAACTTGCTTGCCGATGGCGCGGGGACGCCGCGGGACCATGCGCGGTTCGTTTGCCTGTTGTGGCAGACGGGCAGGAACGAGAAGCCGGAAGAGCTGGTGAAGCATTGCCGCCTCGCGCTGCAAAGCGATGAGTTGACCGACGCGGAGCGGGCGCGGACCTTGAACGTGCTTGGCATTTGCCTGTACAATCTTGGCGCGTGGGACGAAGGGGTGCGAGACTGTGCCGCAGCCGTGAAGCTCGCGCCTGAGCTTGGCCAAGACCACCCTGTGTTGCGCTGACCGTCAAGAACTGAGGAGAGATCTGTTATGGCGACCCACCTCGTGCGATTGCTGGCGTTGTCGCAGATGCACGTGGCCGCGGGCCCGGGCCCTGACGTGATGACCGTGCTGACGGTCGCGTCGTGCGTGCTTGGCGTGCTGCTGCTCGTGGTCACGCTCATGATCGCGGCATGGCTCTACAAAGACTGCAAGGCGCGCGGAGTGTCGCCGACGCTGTGGACCTTGCTGGGGGCCATCCCCATCGTCAATTTCGTGGCGCTGTTTGTGTACATGTTTTCTGAGGGCGGCGCCGGCGCGGTTTGCGAGAAGCATGGCCAACCCCTTGCGCCTGGGCAAGACAAATGCCTCATGTGCGTGCAAGAGGAGATGATGGCCCAGCAGCAGGCTTTGGTCGAAGATATGCGCGCGGAGCAAGAGGCCGCGCTTGAGGGCTCCGCAGCCGCCCCCGCGGAAGCGCCGGCGCCCGGCAGCTCCCACGACCGCCGCGCAACCGCGCCGATCGCGATGGCGCCCTCTACGGTGATCTCGCTCCAGCAGCTCGGCGGCCCCCGACACGGAGTGACCACGACGCTCACCACGCGCAACCCCTTTGGCCAGCGTATCCGCAACACGATCGGCCGAGATCCGAACTGTGATCTGCCCCTGGCGGACGACGACAACGCGTCCTCGCAGCACTGCACCATCAGCGAAGACGAAGCCGGCAACTTCTATGTCGCCGACCTGGATTCGCTGAACGGCACCATGGTGATCCGCAACGGCCAGGAGACGAAGGTGCAGTCGGGCCGCCACGTTATCGAGGATGGCGACATCCTGCGGATCGGCGGCAGCGAGTTTCGGGTGATTATCACTCGCCCGCCGAAAGCCGCGTCTGACACTCAGGCTTAGACCCGTTCCGATTCCGCCGAATGCCTATTCAGTTCGAGTACGCGCACCAGACTTACGTCGGCAAACGCCGCCTGGGCAGTCCCAACGAGGACGCCGTCGGCGTGTTCGTGGCCGATCCGACGGCCGAGCCCGAGAATGGCGTTGAGGCGCTGTTCTGCGTCGCGGACGGCATGGGCGGCGGCCATGCTGGCGAGGTCGCCAGCGAGAAGGTGTTGGCTGGCGTCATGTCGTTCCTGCCGGATGGCCGGATCCGCGAGTTCGCGCGGGGCCGGGGCATCCCTGTCGACATGACGTCCCACTTGATGAAGGAAGCCGTCGTGCTGGTCAGCAACGAACTCAACCGCTTTGCTTCGGCACAGGGCAAACGCATGGGCGCGACGCTAGAGGCGCTTCTGATCCGGCGAGGCCGGTTTTACCTGGCCCACGCTGGTGACAGTCGCACGTACCGCATCCGCGGAGGCGCGATCAAGCAACTCACCGCAGACCACTCGGCCGTCGAGGAACTCGTGCGCATGAACGTGCCGCGGCCCCAGGCAGAGGAGATGTTCGGCTCGAACGTGGTCACCAACATCCTCGGTGCGCGGCCAACGGTGCAAGTTGACCTTTCCGATGGCGAGGTGCACCCGGGCGACTGTTTCGTGATGTGCACGGACGGGTTGACATCGCCCATGCCGGCGAAGGATATCGCCCGTATCGTGGCGGAGGCCGGCAGCACACAGAAGGCTTGCGACGAACTTGTGCGGTTGGCCAACGAGCGCGACGGCTCCGACAATATCACCATTCTGTTGGCAAGGGCCGCCCTGCGGTAGCCCCTTGCCAAGCATTCGGGAGACGGCCAGTGCGTCCGCCACGATTCATATCCGCTCTGGGTTTCCTTGCCGTTTTGCTTGCCATGCGGCCGGCGTGGGCTGCCAATGGCCTACGCGTGCGCCTTGTGCCGACCGTGGAGCAAGGCGGCCGGCTCGTGTCCAGCGAGGCCGGGCAGAAGCTGCTCTACACGTTTGATGAGGCGAACGTGCACCACGGCCGGTTCGCGGTGCGCGTGGAGGACGAATCGGGCCTCCACGTGCGCGGGCTGTCCAGCGCGCAGATGACGTTGATGATCGACGGCCAGATCGTGCATCTGACCTCGTCTGAAATGCAGGTGCAGCCGATCTACCTCGGCAGCCAAGGCCTTACGCTCGCCCTCGTGCAGGACGTGAGCGCAAGCATGCAGGGAACTCCACTCGCGGAGTGCAAGTCTCGCGCGCGTGCGGTGGTGGAAGCCCTGGGGCCGGCCGACCGATTGGCGGTGATCAGTTTTTCGGATGTCGTGACCGTGAGCGGCTTGCACACCGGCGATAAGGACGTGCTGCGCCTGTTCGTGAACTCGCTACAGGCCGAACAGGAGCGGGATGGATCGGTGCTGGCCGACGCGCTGGCGAAGGCGGTCGAGGCCATGCCGGCCGACGCGGATCAGAAAGCGGTGTTGCTGTTTGCTGACGGAGAGAACGCGGGCAGCATCAAGCCGCTCGACGACGCGGTAAAGACGGCCGCGATGGCGGACTGTCCCGTGTTCGTGCTGGGCGTGGGCCAGCGCCGGGTGATGGACGCGACGCTGGACCGCATTGCAAGTGGCACGGGAGGCGCGAGACTCACGCTGGCGGCCAGCGCACGGGAGATCGTGCAGAAGATCCGCGACGCCCTGCGGCCGGAGTATGTGGTGACCATCCGCACGGACAAGTTTCCAGCGGACGGAAAGTCGCACGAACTCTCGGTGCGGGTGGACGTGGAGGATGGCGCGGGCACGTCGGAAGCCGCGAGTTTCCTGAGCGGCTTGGAGCCGACGCGTGTGTGGGCCATCGGCATCGTGCTCTTGGCGCTGTCGATGCTGGTGATTGTGTCGGGGCTCGCGCTGTTCCTGGCCACTCGCCGGCGGGCCGGTCTTCACCGCGCCGCGGTAGACGCAGGCAAGTCGGGCGGCCCGCTGTGTCCCATGTGCCGCGAGCCCATGCCGAATAGCGGGGCCATGTGCCCTTCGTGTGGGTACGAGCCGGGCAAGGTCGTATCCGTGGATGACGTGGCGCCGTGAACGAGCGCGCCACCCCACCGCGTGAGCGGCCCAATATCCTGCTGATCTTGGCCGACTCGATGCAAGCGCAGGTGATGGGCGCGTATGGCGGTGCTTGCCGGACGCCCCACGCGGATCGATTGGCTAACGAAGGGGTGTGCTTCAGTCACGCATTCACGACGGCGCCGATCTGCCATCCGGCGCGCGCGTCCATTGCCACGGGACTGCTGCCGCACGGGCACGGCTTCATCGCTAATCGCTGTGGGAAAGGCGCGTACCCGTTCAACGTGTTGCCCGGCACGCCAACCTTGGCTGAACTGCTGTCGGAGGCCGGGTATCGTTGTGGGTATGCGGGCCAAGGGCACATCGACGTGACGGGCTACCACGACGATCGGTCGATCCCGACGGCTGAGTTCGCCGCGGTGCTGCGTGAGCGAGGGTTGGCGGAGCGCCCCGTGCCTGAGCAGTCGTTCCGCGGGTGTGGCCGTTTGGCGCTGAGCGCGGAGGATGCGCGGGACACGGATTTTGCGAAGGCGGCCGTGGGCTTGCTGGATGAGTACGCGGGCATCGACGAGCCGTGGTTTATCCAGTGTGATTTCGACGGGCCTCACCCGCCGTGCTACGTGCCCGTTCCGTTCGACGAGATGCACGTGCCGGCGGACGTACGGATACCAACGAATCTGCGTGATCCGCTCGCTGACAAGCCGGCCGTGCACACATACAACCGCCGGGCGCAAGGCACCGCTCGCTGGAGTGAGGACGACTGGCGGACGTTCCTCGTGCATTACTACGGCATGGTGAGCTTCATCGATTCGCTCGTGGGCCGCGTGCTGGACAAGCTGGATGCAGTTGGGGCCGCTGGCAACACGCTTGTGATCCTGACGTCAGATCACGGCGGGCTGTGTGGGGCTCATGGCCTGCTCACCCATGGCACCCCAGCCATGTTCCGCGAGGTGATGCAGACGCCTTTGATTGCGCGATGGCCAGGCCGCTTCGCGGCAGAGACGCGGCGCGAGGAAATGCTGTCGCACGTGGACTTGCTGCCGACCTTGCTCGATGCTGCGCGCGCATGCAATCGTGTGTCGCCGCACGGGCGGTCGTGGCTTGAGCTTGCAGAAGGCGGTGTTGCGGCTGGCTGGCCGGAGTGCGTGTTGGGGCAGTATCACGGCACAGGCGCGGTCTTCCACAGCACGCGCATGCTGCGGACCGAGCGATGGAACTACCTCTGGCACCCCCTTGCCGGCGAGGAAGTGTACGACCTGCAAAGCGATCCGGATGAAATGGATAACCTGGCTGGCAGAACAACCGCGGGCCCGGTCGTGTGGGAGCTGCGCCGCATGTTGGGCGAGGAGATGAAGCGGACGGAGGATCCGCTCGCGGACAGCAGTTGGTGGAGAGCCCTGGGAGGGGTGTAGGAACTCCCAGCGAGCCGGCTCTGCGCGACATCCGTGAGCGGCGCGCGAGCCCCAACCCCTAGACGACCCCGAGTTCCGCGATGGGGTCGCGGAGCAGCGCCTTGAGTTTCTTCAGCGCCCGGGCTTCGATCTGGCGGATACGCTCCCGCGTCAGGCCAAATAGCCGGCCGATCTCCTCCAGCGTCTTGGGCTGATCGTCCTGGCCCAGGCCAAACCGAGACACGATAATCCGACGCTCCCGCTCCGATAGTTTTTTGAGGTTCCCCGAGACCACGTGCCGCAGCGCGGCCGTGAACTCCCGCTCATCCGTGGCCTCGACTGAGTCGTCTCCGTGTTCAGCGAGGAGTTCATCCTGGCCCGTCACGAACGTGCTGAGATGGTAGTTTTCCTCGGGGATCGAGCGAGCATAGGTTTTGACGAGCGCCCACGTCGCGTACGTGCTGAACTTGAACCCGCGGCTGAAGTCGAACTTCTCCACGGCCCGCATGAGACACACGTTGCCCTCGCTGATGAGTTCCCCCAGATTAGTGAGAGGGCCGGTGTGGCGTTTGGCCACGCTGACTACGAGGCGGAGGTTGGCCCGCACGATTTGGTTTTTGACGGCAATGGCTTGCTTCTGGAGATCCGTGATATTGGCGATGATGGACGCCTTGGCCTTGCCGCCCGCGAGCATCCCTTTCATCTGCGCGATGCGGTACTTCAGGTAGTTGTAGCGCCGGAAGAGGCAGATCTCTTGCTCCTTCGTCAACAATGGCGAGGAGTAAAGAGGGCGCATGTACGCCGGCGCGTTCTTGGGCATTGGCACGGGCTTGAGGTGGCCTGTGCCTTCGAATGCGGAATTGTCGCGGAGAATGACCGCGTCCGCGTCCGGCTGATCGAACGATGCGTCGTACACGTACGGGGTGGGCTCGGACAACAACTTTTCCGCACGCATTTGATTGATGGCGCGGTAGAGCGCGGATCGGCTTCTGCCAAACTTCTGCACGAGGGCCGCCATGCTATAGCCGGCGAAGTAGTCGCGGCAGAGCGCCAGCTTCTCATGGTCGCTCAGCCGCGGCGTCTTCTGCTCGAAGATGCGATTGGCGGGCTGCTGCTTGTCGAAATTGCGAAGCGTGTAGCGGATCGCCTCCCGGCTTCGGCCAGTCTCCGCGCTGATCTGATCGGCGGCGCGAGAAAGGTTCATGCCCTGGCTGGCGAGGACCTTGGCCCGGGCCACGATACGCTGCTTTTCCGGCTTGCTGAGGCGTGAGAAGTTGCTGGAGCGCTCGATCTGGTCCGCGTGCTGCGCGGTAAATGCATCGAGTGCAGACTTGCGGATGCCCGTGCGTTTTCGGTCGCCAAAGACGTACTTGCGGGAGACCAGGCCTTGCTCGCGCCAGCGAAACACGGTTCGGGTCGACACGTTGCAAATGCGCTTCACGTCGTCGACGGTGTAGACCGGCTCGTCGGGCTGGTCCGCGGGCGTGTTGACGGTCTCGCTGAGGCGATCCAGTAGCACGCATAGGTCGTGGCGTAGCTGGGCGCCCTCGAACGATTTCCCCAAATCGGCGGCCGGGCGGTACGCCGTGATCTTGAAGCAGACAAACTCGTACGGATAGGACATCCCCGCATCAAGTTCGTGGATCAACTGCTCGATGTTGTCGAGCTGCTCTTCCCGCACCCCCGCGGGCGCGAAGGCGAGTTGCTTCTCAAGCTCCTGGATCGCGGGTATGGTGTATTTCGGCATGTGACGATGCTCTGACCGTAGCAAGTTCAGCATGGCTCGCGCGTCAACCTACTGACCTAATTATCCCCCGTCATGGAGGGGTTGTCAAATATCGCGAATGGCCTGATAGGCTTGACTTTTCCCTAACTGCCACCTCGGGATGCCGGATCTCAAGCCGCAAACGGAGCCTCGTCATGGAGCCGCCGCAGGAAAGGCCGCGGGAGACTGCCGACAGTGGTGCCACAGATTAAGTGGCACACATGCTGCGGCCCATACCCCAAGAGTTATTGAAAAAGTGCACGTGACACTTGGTCCGCGGCACTCTGTCAAGCCCGATATCGCGCTTTTTGTGGCCTGTTTGCAGCCATCCCACTTGCCCTTGCCGGCCGAATGGGCCCGTTACACCTTGCTTGGCAGCGACCCGCTCATCAGGTGTTTGCTCACAAAGCGATCCAGCTCCTCGTAGTCCCTGGCCGCCAGCAGTTCGGCTTCCGTTTTCGTATCAAGCGTTCGGACTTTGTGAAGGAGATATAGAAACATTTCGCGGCTGTTGCGCAGGTGCTTGGTGCTCATTGTCTGCTTCTGCGTGCGGATCGCCTTGACGTCGAGGCCCACCATCTCGCCGCGGAGGCCATACCCATTCCTGTCGAGCACGCGCACCTGGTTGAACGCACGCCGGATGTTCACCATGCCGAACGCCCTGTCTTGGTCGAACTTGGGACCGTTTTGGTCGTTGAGGTGGACGCTCCAGAGTTTGTTCACGGATAGGGCGAAGGCCATCTCATCAGACGGGTCGAGGCCCGCGAGAATCGAGTGGGCGCTCTCCATGACAGTGCCGACCCGGTCGGGGTCGATGGTCATGTACGCCAGCGCCACCGTATGGCCCATGGTGGGCACAAACGCGTGGTCCATGGGTTCGTTAGGCTTTGGCTCGATGAGGACCCGGGTGTGGGTGTCGTATTCCAGGATGTCGTCCACAGCGGCGACGAGCATGCGGTACGCATCCGCCGCGCTCTTGGA
>JAJRTI010000713.1 GCA_024278415.1 Planctomycetota bacterium
CGGCCTGCGGCCGCAACCCTGGGCTAGAAGCCGGAAGCCCGTTGGGCTTCCAAACAGCGTTGCGTCAAGCGGAAACGCTGTCCATTGAACTCGCGCACGTTCATGGGGCCAACGGCTGTTGCAATCGGCTGAAGTGTTACACCTCCACAAGGATCCCAACGTGGCAGAATCGACCTCGGAGAAACTCGTCCGAAACACGGCGCTGAACATGGCAGGACGGGCCTTTCAGATCGCGTTGGGGGTAATCATCACGCCTTACATCGTGCGCCGGATAGGCATCGACCGCTATGGGCTATGGGCCGTCATGGCGGTGTTCGTGGGCTACGTGGGGCTGCTCGACTTCGGCATCCGGGACGCGTTCGGCAAGTTTATCGCCGACGGCTACGCGGCTGGAGATGACGACGAACTCAACACCGTAATCAACTCCGGCCTGCTCTTCTACCTAGTGCTCGGCCTCGCGGTTTGCGGGGGGGGGGTGTGGCTGATTGACCCAATCTTGGACCTGTTCCGGATCCCGGACGCACTCCGCAGCGACGGGGCATTCGTGTGCGCCGCGGCGATCATCACCTTCGCGGTCAGCAACGTGGTCAATGCTTTCCGCGCGATCCCTTGGGGCATGCAACGCATGGGGGTATGCAATGCGGTCGACGTGGCCCTCACTGCGCCCTATGTCATTGGCCTGGTTGCGCTGCTGGAGTCCGGCTGGGGGGTCAGGGGCGTCGCTCTCAACGCGGCGATCATGGCGGTCTTGGGCGGGCTGGTGCGCGTGGTGGTTGTGCGCCGCCTGCTGCCGCAGTTGGCCATCCGGCCTTGGCGAGTCAGCCGGGAGGTATTGGGCAAACTCGCCAGCTTTGGTCTCAAGCGGTGGATCGCCCAAGTGGAAGATATCGTCACGTACCAGACGGACAAGCTGCTCATCTCCCGCTGCCTGAGCGTGCCCCTCGTCGGCCAATACCAACTCGGCTACTCCCTCACGTCGCGGGCGCGGGAGCTGCCTGCGCTGCTGAGTTCCGCGGTCGTGCCCGCGGTGGCGAGTCTGGAAGCCGCATCGGACCGGGAGCGGGTCGTGCAGGTTTATGTGCAGGGCACTCGCTACTTTGTGGCCGCGGCCTTGCCGCTCATGGCGTTGCTGTTCGCCACCGCTGACCTCGTGATGGTGCTCTGGATGGGAGCGGTGTATGAGCAGTCGGCGCTCGTGATTCGCCTCTTGGCCGTAGCCTTCTCGATCTCGGCCACGACCGGGTGTCTGAGCGCGGTCGCGGTCGGTGTGGGCCGCCCCGACTTCCAGGCCAAGGCCGGGGCCGGGCAAGCCGTGCTCAACCTCGGCTTGAGCATATGGCTCATCTTCAAGTTGGGCTTTCCGGGCGTTCTGGTGGCCACCGTCATATCGACGGCGCTCAGCTCCGGCTACATCATCGTCCGATTCAACCGCTATCTGAACTATCCCGTGCTGGGCTTCTGTGCACGGACGCTGCTGCGGCCGGCCGCGGCCGCAGCGATGTGCGCGGGCGGCCTGCTCGCGCTGAACGCGGCCTGTGTGGACGCTTCCTCGCTGAGCCGATGGCAGGCGCTCCAATGGCTCATGCCGGAATGTGCCGTGTTTGCTATGCTATACGTCGCTCTGTTGGTCGCGTCACGCGCGCTAAGCTGGGGCGAAGCCAAGTCGCTGTGGCGCAAACTGCTGCCTGCGGGCCGCACCCCCTCGAACCCTTCTCCTTCCCACTCCGCCAATGATCCGCGCTCTTAAGGATCTGTACTGGGGCCTGCTGCGGCCTTTGATCGCTCTTGTCAGACCGGCGCTCTGGACGCTCTGGCAGTACCGGCGTACCGCGTGGTTCCTGCTGCGCAGGCGAGGCTTGCGAGCCCTCTACAAGTTCCTCTACACCAAGCTGGTGGTGCGGGAGGCTGGAGTGGGAATCATGGACCCGCTCTGGACCACGTTCCCTCGCCTATTCGGCATGCCGTCTTTCTTCGAAATCGAGGTGACCACGCGGTGCCACCTGAAGTGCCAGATCTGCGAGCGGACCTATTGGTCAAAGGATCAGGAGGAGTGGAACCGACAGATCACCTACGAGCAGTTCACCCGCATCGTCGATCAGTTCCCCGGGCTCAAGTGGTGTAGCCCCACGGGCGAAGGCACGGCCCTGCTGCACCCGGACTTCATGAGGATGTTGCAGTACCTGAAGGACCGGGATGTATTCATCGAGTTCGCTGAGAGCTTCGACCTCGTCGACGAGGGCGTGGCGCGGCAGTTCATCGAGATGGGGGTTGACAAGATCTCTCTCTCGATGGACGCCGCGACCCAGGAGACGTACGAAGCCATCAAGATCGGGTGCAACTTCGAGCGCACACTCGGCAATGTGCGCCGATTTATCGCGCTCAAGAAGGAGATCGGCTCGCCCATACCCGAACTCTGCTTCCGCTACATCATCAACACGCTGAACGTCCACGAAGCGCCCGCATTCGTGGAACTCGTGCGCTCGCTGGGCGATCCACGCGACCTGGGCGACGGCTCCTACTTAGAGTTCGCGGGGCTGCTCTACTTCGACGAGACCCGGCGCCTGCACGTGCCTGATGTGCCGCAGGAAATCATCGCCGAAGTGCACCGCAAGGCTGAGGAGCTGGGAGTGCGCGTCACGTGGATACACGCGCAGGACGAGGTGGCCAAGCGCCCCCTCATGCGCCACTGCGCCGCGTGGACCGAACCCTACATCACCGTCACCGGGCACGTTGTGCCCTGCTGCGCGATCCTCATGTCCAACAACCGCGAGTACATCCGGTCTCACAGCCTCGGCAACATCCTCGAACAGCCGTGGCGCGAGATCTGGGGATCGCCGCGCTACCGGGAGTTGCGCCGCGCCGTGCCGGACATGAGCAAGCCCGTGCCGCTGCTGTGCGTGGGATGCAGATCCTTCAACCCAGACGGCCGACCGGCCGAGAGTGAGTGAGGACAATGGCTGAAGAGCTACTCCTCGTGTGCCCGCACAGCGGAGTCAACACCGACATCCCCGACCTCAACATGGCGTACGCGGCTACGCACTTCCATGCACCGGTCGTGGACTTCAACACGCGCCCCGAACCCAAGCACCGGCACCTCGGCCGGCCGGCCCACACGCTCGGCGTGTCCGTGCGCTCGTTGAACAGCACGGAGGCCCGACGCCTTGTCGAAGCGTACAAGCGCAAGTACCCGCAGGCGGAGGCCAAATCCGTCAACGGCTTCCTGGACGTGCAATGCTGCTACCCCTTCCTGGAATTGGGCGACTCGATCACGTTCGACCAGCCGTTTTCAGACGCATACCCGTTCCCCAACTTTGAGTTGTGGGACACGTTCGACCTGTTCCGCGCCAAGTGGTCCAGCGGCGAATGGCCGTACGCGATCATGACCAGCCAAGGCTGCCCCTTCGGTTGCACGTACTGCGCGAGCCGGCGCCGCAAGTGGCGGCCGCGCAGCCCTAACAACTGCCGCGACGAACTGGCCCAGGCGCGGGAGCGATGGGGCATCCAGCGCTTCGTGGTGCTGGACGATTGCTTCAACGTCGACCGCGAGCGCGTGCTCGAGTTTTGCCACGAGGTCGCCCCCCTAGCGCTCACTTGGTTCTGCGGCAACGGCCTGCGGGCCGACCGGTTCGACGCGGCCATGGCCGAGGCCATGGCCCGCGCCGGGTGCGATTCCGTGAGCTTCGGGGTCGAGTCGACGGATCCCGATGTGCTGTGCGCGATCGAGAAAGGCGAGACCATCGAGCAGATCGAAGCCGCGGTCGCGGCCGCGACAAAGCACTTCGACGCGGTCAACGGGTTCTTCATCATTGGGCTGCCAGGCTCAAGCTACGAAAAGGATCTGGCGAGCTTGCGTTGGGCACAGCGCATGGGCATCAGCGCCCACTTCAGCTACTACGTGCCCAGCGACGCGGGCCTAGCGGCCGACAGCGCGTTCTACGGCGACCGCGCGTCGCCGCAATCCGATGTCTATCCCAAGGAAGACCAGCGCCGACTCTACGAGATGACCGCGCACATGCGGCCGGGACCGCGCAAGTCCGGGCTGTGGACAAGGATTCGCTCGGCCGTGTCGCGGTGGGTGGGAGGCAAGCGATGAGACGAGTGGCCCTGGTCAATCCCGGCCGTCCGGACTCGGACCCGCGGTTCGCGGTGACGGAGCCGCTGAACTTGGGCGACCTTGCGGCCTACCTGGAAGGCCACGAGGTGCCCGTGTGCATCGTCGACGAACTCGCAGGACAGGACGTGCCAACCAAGCTAAGTGAGTTCGAGGCCGATGTGGTCGGTATCACCGCCACCACGCCTCTGGCGGAGCGCGCGTACGAGATCGCAGACCAATGCCGCGGTATGGGGCTCCAGGCCGTCCTGGGAGGAGTCCACGCCACCGTGATGACTGACGAGGCGCTCCAACACGCCGACATCGTCGTCCAAGGCGAGGGAGAGGAGGCGTTGCTGGACATTGCCCGCGGGTGCGTCGACGACCGCGTGGTGAGCCGGCCGTACGTGCGAGACTTGGACGCCACAGGTCCGCCGGCCCGGCACCTGATCGATATGGACTTCTACATGCGCACCCGGGAGCGCGTGGCGGAGAGCTTCCTTCACTTCGTGCCCGCGGGGACAAAGACCGCGTCCGTGCTCACCAGCCGCGGATGCCCTTTTTCGTGCACGTTCTGCCACAACACATGGCGTGGCATGCCCAGCCGGTATCGCAGCGCCGAAAGCGTTGTGGCCGAGATCGCGCACTTGCACCAGCATTACGGAGTGCAGGCGGTATTCTTCATCGAAGACAACCTGTTCATGAACAAGCGCCGGGTGCGCGAGATCTGCCACCGCCTCAAGGACAGTGGCATGGGGATCATCTGGGGCGGCAACGCCCGAGCCAACGGCATCGACGCTGAAATCCTCGCCCTGGCCCGAGAGGCCGGCTGCCGGCAGGTGACCTTCGGCTTCGAGAGCGGCGTGCAGCGCACACTCGACGTGCTCAACAAGGGCACCACGGTCGAACAGAACATCGAGGCCATCCGCCTCTGCAAGGAAGCA
>JAJRTI010000714.1 GCA_024278415.1 Planctomycetota bacterium
ATGTCGAACACGACGCGCGAGGGCGCTTTGACGCCTAAGCCCTTCGCGTACGTTTGCTCGCCAAGCGTGAGCGGGCCGCCAGCGAACGCGGAATCGAGCGCGACCGCGTACTTGTCTTGGTCGATCCGCAGGGGGAAAAGGTCGCTCAAGTAGACGCTGTCGTCGCCGGGGATTTGCGGTTTAGACGGCGTTCGGAACGCGGTCTGCCGCGCGCGTGCCGATGCCACCCCGCGCCAGAGCGTGCGCGCGTCGACGCACCAGTTGCGGTCGAAGAACCCGACCGTGCGGAACGTCTCCGGCGACCAGGTTCGCTCATCGAACACCGCGTAGTCGTACCAGTCGTACCCGTCGTACGCGCCCCAGTCGAACCAGTTGCCGAAGCGGGTGTTGATTTGCCACATGCCCCGCCAAGTCGCGGCCGCGAACAGCGCGACGTACCGTTTGGCATTGAGCGGGCTGGGGTAGCAGAGCTTCACTCCCACGCGGTCGCCTTCGTGCCGGCGTCCGTGGAAAACGATCGCGTCGCGCGAGACTTCCACCGGCAGGCGATCGATCAACTTCGCGGTCCAAGCGTTTGCCCAAGGGCCTCCGTAGAGGACCAGGCTGAGCAGGCCGGCTTCCTGGGAGGAGAGCGCGACGTCGGCCGTGATCCGGCACGGTTTGCCATAGCGCTTCTGCCACTGATCCACGAACCGTTCCGCCTCCTCTTTGATGATTCTGCGCTCCAGCGGCTCGGGGCTTGTCGTGCCGTAAACGATGACGAATGGCGTCTCGAAGACACGGCCGACCGGGCCCTCGACGGCCGCGGTTTTGCGGCCTACGTTGGCAAGGCCTGGCGCCCAGCGTTGTGCGGGTTCGTCGTACGAGAACCAGGCGACGCCCGATCGGTCTGGCGCGCACGGGAGAGGCGCGGCGCCGTCGATGGCGACTGTGCTCTTGGCGGACGCGTCCACAGGCGCGGCCGCGGGTTGGACGCCGAATGCGAGAACGTTGCGGGTGTCGACGACGAACGCATTGGCGCCGGCTACCCGTGCGTCGATAGACGAGAACTCGCATTCGCGGAGGGGCGCGAGGAGCCGTGTCCAGTATGCCCGGCTGTAGCGCCGGCTAGCGGTCTTGAACCGCACGTGCTTAGGCCGCGGGTTGCGCGCGCGGCCGCCGAGCCAGGAGAGTTGCTGGACGCGGAGGTCCCAGGGGATGTCCGCGTGCCCCGCGCCAGGCACCTCGACATAGGCGACCCGCGCGCCAATGGCGCGAAGCCGGTCGACCATGCGCCGCGAGTGCTGGACGGGCACCACGTCGTCAAGCTCGCCGTGAATCGCAAACGCCGGCACGTTCAGCAGGTTTTCGGCATACGTAATAGGACTGATTGTATCGGCCACATAGCGCTTGAGCGCGCCGAATGGGCCGTCGGTGCGTGTGCTCCATCCCCACTGAGCTTCCCAGACGTGGTGGTCGGCATTGCCTGCGCAGGGGCCGATGCCCGCGAACACGTCTGGATAGCGAGTGGCCAAGTGCCACGAGCCGGTGCCGCCCATGGACGCGCCCGTCAGGTAGATGCGATTGGGGTCGATGGAGTAAAGAGCTTGCACTTGAGCGATGACGCGCATGACGTCGATTTCGCCGAGGCGCATGTAGTCCGTGCTCCCGCGGCCATGGGGCGAGACCACGAAGACGCCTGGAAACACCGGCGCAGGATGGCCTTGGAACGGCGCATACCAGCCGTGGCCGTGGAGGTACACCAGCAGGGCCCATCGCTTGTCTGGCGTGTAGCCCTTCGGTACGGACAAAGAGTAGGGCTGAAGCGCGCCATCCACGAAGGAGCGATACGCGCGCAAGAACGTGCCGGACCGCGTGGCGAGCGGGTCGATGCCGCGCGCGAGCATTTGCAGGTCCGCAAGCGCTTGCGTCGCCTGCTGGCGAACCTGCCGCAGCCGCGCCGGGCCTACGCGGCCGTCCAGGCGGTACTGCAAGTACTCCGCCTGCATGCGGAGCGCTTCCGCGGAGGGCTCTAGCGCGCGGGGGACTTGAAGGGCCGCGGCTTGCGCCGCGAGTTCCCAGGTGCGCTGCTCGCAGAAGCGGCGTGCGCCCCGGGTGTGCACGGTCGCGAGGGCGTGAGCAAGCGCCATGACCGCGGCCACGGTCGCCACCGCACAGACGACGATCGTGAGCACGGTCAGGATGGGCGCGATGGTGAAGCGTCTGGGCATCTGGTCTCATGAAAGTGCTGCTAGCGCTCAGCCGCAAGTCTACGCGGGAACGCGGAGCGCTTGTAGCACGCTCGTAAGAGCGTGTCTGTCTGGGGGACACGCAAGGCCCCCAGAGCGGAACGCGCTGACGTGCGTGCTGCCAACGAGGCTACGGCGAGCATGTCGATGCGAGCACTCGCTGCGCGAGCTGGAGGTACCGCTCCGCGCGGCGAGCCCAGCCAAAGTCCTGCACGTCTCGGCGTGCCTGCGCACCCAGACGCGCCGCGAGGCCGCGGTCGTCGATGAGACGCTGAATGGCTTGGGCCAACGCGACGGGGTCATTCGGCGGCACAAGCAGCGCGTTGCGCTCGTGGGCGAGCACCTCCCGAACGGTCGGGAGGTCCGAAGCCACAATGGGCGCGGCCGACGCCATGTACTGGAACAGCTTGAGGGGCGACGTGAAGTACCGGCTCGCGACCGTATCCGTCAAGGGGATCACCGCCGCGTCCGCG
>JAJRTI010000715.1 GCA_024278415.1 Planctomycetota bacterium
CAAGAGATAGAACGTAGCAACGCAAAACGTAAAGTGTAAGGCAGAGGTGGGCACACCGGCCCGCTCCTGCACTACCGAACGGAGACCACTGTGGTAACCGCAATCAAAGGCATGTTCGACGCGACCGGAGAGGTCATCATCCTCTTCGTCCAGTCGCTCTACTGGGCCAAGCAGGCGTTCCGCCGGCGCGCCCTAGTGCTCAAGCAAATCTACGAGGTCGGCAACCAAAGCCTGGCCATCTGCGCGATGATGGGCGGATTCGTGGGCATGATCCTCGCGCTCCAGACCGGCATCCAACTCAAGAAGTACGCGGCCGAAGACGCGATCGGTCCGCTCGTGGGCTTGGCGCTCATCAGGGAGTTCGGCCCGGTCATCACCGCGTTCGTGCTCGCGGGCCGCATCGGCTCGGCCTTCACGGCTGAAATCGGCAGCATGATCGTGTATGAGGAAGTCGACTCGCTCAAGACCATGGGAGTGAACCCAACGGCGTATCTTGCCATGCCACGTGTGCTCGCGTGCCTCCTCTGCGTGCCCGCGCTGGTGATCTACTGCGACATTGTGGGCTTGCTGGGGGGAGCGCTCGTGAGCAGCACGTTCGTCGGGGTACAGGCCAGCACATACTTCGACAACTTCTATCAAGCCTGCGACTTCGCCGACATCTACAAGTCGCTGATCAAGGCCGTCGTGTTCGGCGCCATCATCGCCGTTGTTGGTGTCCGCGAGGGCTTCAACACCTCCGGCGGGCCCGAGGGAGTCGGCAAGTCCACCACCCGGTCGGTGGTCGAATCCCTCGTGCTCATCCTCGTGTCCGACTACTTCCTCGGAAGAATCATGATCTGACGGGTTCCAGTCAGAAAGGAGCAGTTCCATGAAGACCGTCGTTGGCGCGTTTTTCATCGTCGTCTTTGGTCTCTTTGCATTCCTCTGCTTTCAGGTTGAAGACCTCAGCCAGTACTACTCCAAGGCCTATTCCCTCAAGGTCCGGCTCCCCACCGCAGACCTCGAAAAGGGCAGCCCTGTCAAGCTGGCCGGAGTGAAGGTCGGCACCGTGACCGGAAGCGAGATCGACCCCGCGAGCGACAAGATGCCGGTGCTCGTGACCTTCCGCGTCGACGAGGGCACCACGATCTACGACACCTGCCAGGCCAAGGTCGTGAAGTCCGGCTTGCTCGGCAAAGCCGTGTTGGGCATCGACCTCATCAAGACCGACGAGTCCCGCGTCCTCGCCGACGGCGACATCATGGAGAAAATCGGCGAAGAGATCAGCATCGACGCGGTCCTCATAAACGCCAAGAAGATCGTCGAAGACGTGAGCGCCATGACCGGCCACGCACGCAAAGGCGAAGGCACGCTCGGCCGGCTCGTCATGAAGGACGACGCGTACAACGAGATCCTGGGCGCGGTCAAGCCCTTCAAGCAGACCTTCGCCAACGCGGCCACAATTACCGCCAGCGTCAACGAAGGCAAAGGCACGTTCGGCCGGCTCGTGAAGGACGAAGACCTCGGCCAGCGCGTGGACACCGCGGTGACCGAGTTCAAGGGCACGTTCGCCAACGCGCGTGAACTCACCGACGGCGTGAAGGACGGCAAGGGCACCGTGGGCAAGCTCATGAAGGACGAGGAGATGGCCGACAACGCCAAGGGCATGGTCGCGGATGCCAAACGCGCGTTCGGCAACCTCGGCGACGTGACCCAAGACATCAAGGATGGCAAGGGCACGATCGGCAAGCTCGCCTCGGACGAGCAGTTGGCCGCGGACGTGAGCGACACCATCAAGGGCTTCAAGGACACCGGCAAGAACCTGAGCGACATCACCGGCCAGGTGCGCAAGGGCGAAGGCACGATCGGCAAGCTCGTGTATGACGACAAGATCCTCAAGTCCGCGCAGGACATCCTGGACAGCATACAGGCTGCGCTCGAAGACCTCCGAGAGTCCGCGCCCGTGGCCAGCTTCGCCGGCGCCGTGCTTGGCGCGTTCTAAGAGGTACACCGATGATCAAAGTCAAAGACCTGGTGGTCCGGTACGGCGACTTCACCGTCCTCGACGGCGTGAACTTGGAGGTGAAGCCCAACGAGACCATGGCCATCCTCGGCCAGAGCGGCTGCGGCAAGAGCACGCTCATGAAGGTGCTCATCGGCCTGCTCAAGCCGGCCGAGGGCACCGTCGAAATCGATGGCGAAAACGCACTCGGCCTCAAAGGCAAGAAGCGCATCGAACTGTGCCGCAAGTTCGGCGTCCTCTTCCAGAGCGCGGCCCTCTTCAACTCCATGTCGCTGCTCGAAAACGTGATGTTCCCCCTCATCGAGCACACGAAACTCGCCGGCAACATCATGGAGATCCAAGCCAAGATGAAGCTGGATCTCGTGGGCCTCTCCGGCAGCGAGCACAAGCTCCCCTCCGAACTGTCGGGCGGCATGAAGAAACGCGCAGCCCTCGCCCGCGCCATGGTCATGGATCCCAAGATCCTCTACCTCGACGAACCCTCCGCCGGGCTCGACCCGGTCATTGCCGCTGGGCTCGACGATCTCATCAACAAACTCAAGAAGGCGTTCCGCATGACCCTCGTCGTGGTCACGCACGACATCGAGAGCACCTTCATCATTGCCGACCGCATCTGCGTGCTCCGCAAGGGCAAAGTCCTCCAAGTGGGCACCCCCGACGAGATCCGCAACACCAAGGACGCCTACATCCAGCAGTTCATCAGCCGCCAGCCCGACGAATCCATCGCGGGCGAAGAGGGCTTCATCGCGGACCTGGCGAACGCGTAGACTGCCGCAGTGGGGCGCGCACCAGGGGGCCGGGCTAAGCGCACGTCGCCCGCCCGCAGGCCTGTCCGGGCCAAGGGGGCTCTCCCGAACGTCGACGCGCCCACCGCGGTCTCGGTGTGCGTGGTCCCGTCGCCGCACTTCCATTTGTACTCGGTGATGCCGTAGCCCCAGGGATCGTACGAGCCCGAGCCATCGAAGTGCGCGCCGTCGTTGAGGAACATCTTTTGGTCCGCGCTTGTAGTAGGCCCGTGAGGGCCTTCCGTTTGGGTGCTGCTTTGGCATTGGATGGGGGAGGCGCCCTTACGGTCGCCACTACGAGCGAGTCCGCTGCCACGGTCGCGCTTGTAGTAGGCCCGTGAGGGCCTTCCGTTTGGGTGCTGCTTTAGCATTGGGGGGGAGGCGCCCTTACGGTCGCCACTACGAGCGAGTCGCTCCCACGGTCGCGCTTGTAGTAGGCCCGTGAG
>JAJRTI010000716.1 GCA_024278415.1 Planctomycetota bacterium
CTGCGGCCGCAACCCTGGGCTAGAAGCCGGAAGCCCGTTGGGCTTCCCAACAGCGTTGCGTCAAGCGGAAACGGTGTCCATTGAACTCTCGCGCACGTTCATGGGGCCAATGGCTGCTGCAATCGGCTGAAGTGTTACGAGACGACTAATGACAGGCCGGCGCTCCCTCGCTGCTGTCATGCTGAGCGAAACGAGACGGTCCAGTGTGCGCGGCTTTCGCAAGGCGTTGGGAGAATGAGGATTATAGCACGCACTGCCCATGATGCAATGAAATTGCCCTTGACTGCCCGGTGAGGCCGTGGTAAACTACTCCAATCATTAGCGCCACACGCCCGCGTTGGCCCAACGGACCCCTCTGGGGGGTTAGCTCAGTTGGGAGAGCGCGTGAATGGCATTCACGAGGTCACGGGTTCGAGCCCCGTACCCTCCACCCCACAAGCCACGCGGGCGACATCGAGCCAGACGCGAACGCGTCTGGCTCGTTTCGTGTACAAAGCCTTGCAGATGCAGACATTCGCGGGAAGCCGAGCGCGAGCTGCAAAGCACTTCTTCCCTGCGCCCTTGACTTCGGGACGGCCATATTGCCAAATTGTACATGTTTCGCAAACAGCCAGGTTTCCGCAATGGAGGAACGAGCCATGCCCCGTTACCAGTTGGCAGAGGCGCGCAAGAGCTTCACAGATATCGTGAATCGAGTCGCGTACGGCGGTGAGCGCATCGCTATCGGCCGGCACGACAAGGATCTGGCGGTGCTGATCTCAGTCGATGACGCGGCCCTGCTGGAGGAGCTTGAGGACATGCAAGACGCTAAGGAAGCGAAGAAGATCCTGGCCGAGATGAAGCGGAGCCGCGATGGCGGCGTTCCTTGGGAAGACGTGAAGGCCGAGTTGTCGGCGAAGCGAGCTGGCCCGGCCCGCGATGGGAAGGCATGATACCGTGCGATGCAGGATCGTTCTGTCCAAACGCGCCCGACGGCAGATACTCAAGCTGCCCGCGGGTGTAGACCGTCGCGTCGAGGACGCCATTGATGACTTGGCCCAAGACCCGCGGCCCCAGGGCGTCAAGAAGCTCAAGGCCGGCGACGAACTCTATCGGCTGCGAGTTGGCAGCTATCGCATCCTCTACCACATCGAGGACAAGAGGCTGGTCGTGCTCGTCGTGAAGGCCGTCGACCGGCGCGACGTTTACCGTGGCGGGTAGTGTGGCGGGTAGTGAGGAAGTGACAGGGCAGGAGTGAGAAACAAGGCCCTATCGCGCGCGTCCAACGTGAAGCCCGGCGAAGGCAAGTTGGACTCTTACGCTGTGAGCAGGGCCCGCACGTCGGCCGCGACCGTGCGAGGGTATCTGGGCAGAACCTGCTCAAGCTGGGCTTGGCGCAGCGTCGCGAGGTTGCGCCAGGTCGCCTGCTCGCTGACGGATATGCCGCGGCGGCGGCACAAGTAGACAAAATCACAAAGCGCCTGTTCCGGGGCGACCAAATGCCCATGTTCCGGGGGAGCGTAGACCTTCGATCGGACGCACACGAACAGGAATCGCCCGGCCGCGGTCTGACGGTCCCGGCCCCGAGGACTGTAGCGGCTGGTGAAGCAGGTGACGAGTGAGGGATGTTGGGTGACGAGATTGTGTCGGCTCAGAGCCCACAAGCCCGTGATGTAGGCATGCGGGTCAAGATGCGGCAGTAGCGTCTGGGCATCGACGGCTCCCGGCAGACCGTATAGACCCTGGGCATACCGCACCACGTCACCATGGCGACGGAGGCGACTGAGTTCGACATTCAGCGCGTTTCGCGAACAACCCGCCACGTTCGCCAGTTCTGTTACGGTGAACACGACTTTGCCGTGGTCCCGGCGCTGGTCGCGGAGGAAGCGCTGCCAGTCGCGGGCCCTCACTGTTCCGGCCCTCCCGTCAGTCCCAGCCGGTTTTCCAGCACGCCGACAACGGCAGCGAAGACTGTCTCTCCGCCCCCGGCGGCTTTGATGTTGGCGGCCACAGTCGCGTCGAGTTGCTCGTCTAGGACTTGGTCAATCGAGCGAGCGCGCAACTCGGGGTAGCGCGTCAGCCGCGATACCGCCCGGTCCACAGCGTCGCGGCGCAATCCCATGTCCGTGAGCTTTTTCGCGAGGCGAGAGCCGGAGTCCGGGGCGAGGGAGTCGTGAAACAGGAACACGTCCACGAGGTCCCGGTCCTGGATGTAGACGCGGGTGAGCATGGCGATCACCTTGCTCTCGATCATGTCCGTGTCCGAAACAGTCGGGAAGACAACGCCGTTCACAGTACGGACGGCGGGGGGATCGAGGCAGCACACACGCGTAATCTCAACAGGTATCTCAATGCGCAGCCTTGATGGATCGTCGTGTGTGAACACCGTTCGGACGGTCCGCACAGACGGTGACTCCGCGTCCGGCCCCGTCCCTGGTCCCACTGTGCCAGTGTAGCTGAGACGTGCCCGGACTTCAGGCAGCAGTTTCCGGCGGAACAGGCGAACCACTTCGGCCTGTTTGGCGACCAGATCCCCGTCCCAATGGTAGTCCACATCGGCGGACATCCTAGGGCTTTGGTCCAACAGCCGGTAGCGGTACCCCCCGATCAAGCGGAGCCCGTGTCCTGCCGGATGCGTCGCGAGGATCTTGGCGATGGTCGCCTGGATGGCCTCTACGTCTCGTGTTGCACCCTTTTCCATGTTGCTAAATATAGCACATAAGCTATAAATTGCAACATAAGTCATGGGTGGCGAGCCAGCGCACCGGGTCAACGACGACCGGCCGCCTTCTCAGGGCTGCCTCACCACACGTGCAGCATGTGCCCCTGGCCGAAGAAGAATAGCAAGTCAACGATGAAGCCCACACCAATGCCCACGATGTAGCCGATCGTCAGGCCGAGGAAGAGAGGCCGCGCAGACTTGTGCGCGCGGTCGCCGCCGATGCGGACGATCACGCGCTTGGCCGCCCACGCGAGGAAGACGCTGAACGCCAGCGCGTCGAGGAGGCCGATGCTCGATATGGCCAAGCCTACCGGCGGCAGGGGCCACCAATGAAAGCGGAAGCGCATGAGTTGGAGCGCGCCGCACAAGAGCGCACCGATGCCAAAGAATAGCAGGCGCTTGAAGTCCACGGGCATGGGATTGCGGATCTTGCCGGCGAGCCGATTGAAGTGGCTCGGCGCACCGTGCTGGAACGTCCACACGCCGAAGTTGTACGCGCCGCGGTCGTAGCCCAGGTAGATGATGGTCGCCACGGACACGGCCGCACCCACGATGAGCGCCAAGGCCATGGCCGAACGGATCTGCCCAGCCTCGCGCTTGTCCCGCGCCGGCACGAGCCGCACCACGTGCGCGAGCGGAGCCATGATGAACGTGCAGGAGAAACCGATGCCGCCCATGGACGCCACGCCGAGCGCGACCATGTTCGGCGTGGCCAAGTTCGCAGTGCCGAGCGTGTAGTAGAGCGCGGTGTGCGGCCACACGGTCGGCCAAGCATAGATCACGCCGGTCTCCACGACGATCTTCGTGACGCCGAGATACGCGATGAGCAACACGACAAGATAGAACGCCGCGAGCCACGGCGACATGCCGGCGCGGCACAGCCAGGCGAACAGGAAGAGCAACCCCAGCACGAGGCACCAAAAGGCCTGGCGGTACGACAGGATCTCGTGGCGCGACTCGTCGTTCTCTTTGCCGCCGAACGCCGCGCGCAGCACCACGCGCAGGTGGTCCCGCGCGATCCACAGCCCCACGAGCGTCATCGTGGTGAACGCGCCATAGCTCTGCCACACGGTCGCCGCGCCGCCGGTGGGCGCAAACGTGTCGCTCGTGCCGATGGTGAAGCCGACGCGGTTGAACACGCCCTGCTGCACGATGCACACGAGGTAGAAGAACCACACACTAAAGAGCACGTCGAGCCGCGCGAAGTAGGCGAGGCCGATCATGAAGATGTTCACGCGGCAGTTGAGCCGCGGCAAGTAGCGGCCCAAGCGCACGTAGTGCCGCGCACCGATGGGGATCACCGGCATGGCCGGCACAAAGAAGCAGACGATGTTCCAGCCGAGGATAAACAGGGGCACGCTCGCGCCAATCCAGAACATGGTGCTGCGCGTGATACGCAGGCCGGCGCCGGGCTCGGTCTCGGAGAGTGCGATGGGCACCTGTGCGAGCGGATACGTGAGCCGCTCGGCTTCGAGCCACTGCTTGCGCAGCATGACCACCGACGCGAAGCAGACGATGCCGAGCGCGGCAAAGAACGCGCCCCACCACAGCAGCGGCACGATCCACGCCCCGAGCGGCCACGCCTCGCCCATGGGCGCGCCCTCGTAGAACCAACTCATCACGTGGCCCTCGTTGCTGGGGAAGGCCCACTGCGGGAGGTATTCGAGGAACGTCTCCGCCCACTTGTTCTCCGGCGTGGCGAAGTAGTACGGCCCCGACAGGCAGGCGAGGAAGATCCCGATGAACCCCGCGGCCGGCAGCACGCCGGCGATCCACGTCATGCAGAAGACCAGACACAGCTCGCCGCTCGCAAGCGCCCAACGCCGCTTCATCAGCCGCAGCGCCAGGTTCAGCGGCAACACGATGAACACGAACGGCAGCATGGCCGCAACCGGCAGGTGCGCGAAGCACAGCCGCGACGAGTGCACCACGTACGCGGACCAGCAAGGCAGGAAGTTCGCCGCGGCCGCGGCCACCAGGCCCACGCCGAGCGCGCGGAGCGTCACCTTCGGGGTGTTGTCTTGAGTGTCGAGCATGCGCCTCGGTGCTTGGTCTCGCTTGGATGGGGTCGGCGCATTCTATCAGACGGCCGCAGCAAGTCGAACATGTTGGAATGTTGCAATGCTGCCCCGTGCGCGCCTTCCAGCCTTCCAGCTTTCCAACATTCCCTCCTTCCTCATGCTGCACTCAATCCGGGATCTCCGCGTTCTCGACCAATTCGCGCCACAGCGCCGCGTAGAGCCCCAGCACGCGCTCCGGATCGTCGCTGGGCTGGATCTCCGCGGACATGTACCCCTCGTATCCATCGCGCTTGAGCAGGCCGAAGAACTCCTTGTAGTTGAAGCCCTTGGGGTTGTCCAGTTCGTGCATGTGGATGTGGCGCACGTGGCCCTTCACGCCCTCGTACGACGTGCGGATCGACCCGTTGGCGTCGGCCTCGCGGCCATCGCAGTTGGGGATGATGAAGACCTTGGGATGCTTCGCGATCTGCACGGATTCGAGCGCGTATTCCCAGTGGTAGAAGTCGCCGTGCATCTCAAGCCCCACGTCGACCGGGTAGCCCTCCGCGAACTCGCCCAGCTCCGCGAGGCCCTCGCCGCACCAGCGGATCACGTCGGCCTTCTCCACGCCCTGGGGGAACGCGTTGCCGAACACGCGAATGTGCAGCGCACCGATGTCCGCGGCCAACTCGATGAAGCGCTTCGTGCGCTCGATCTGCTCCCGGCGCTCCCACTCGCGAGGGAACTCGAAGCGCGTGCCGGTCGCGAGGCACGCAGGCGTGAGCCCGGAGTCCTCAATCATCTTCTTGATCTCCGCGCGCTGCGCGGGCTTTGTGTCCACTTCGACTCCGTGCATGTGCTGAGCGTCGCCGCGAAATTCGACTCCCTCGAACCCCTTGCTTTTGGCGAGTTCGAGCATCTCGGGCAACGGCAAGTGCCTGGCAATGTTGAAGCTGAGCAGGCTGAGTTTCACGTCGGACTCCTTGGGATTGTTCGGTGAAGTTGTTCGCTAGTGTCGCGTCCCGCAAGTTCGCATGCCTATCTGAGTCGGTGGGGCTGTGCCTGCAGACCCGCGTCGTCCGATTGGCCAAACGCACTCCCACAACGCCACAGAAGGCGCCATTGTGCGCAAACCCCGAACGGGGTTTGACAACAGAGCCCAGGGTAGCCGCAGAATGCGGCTACCCTGGGTGCACGACCGCAAAACGATTGAACGCCGAAGGCGTTCCACAAGAATGTGGGATACGATGCAAGGCCATCC
>JAJRTI010000717.1 GCA_024278415.1 Planctomycetota bacterium
CGTGGGCTGTTCTGGCGGGGACCCCCATCCCAACCCTTCCCCCAGAGGGGGAAGGGCTCCCACCTCCTTCCCCCTCTGGGGGAAGGCCGGGATGGGGGATGCCGCGATATGGGATTATGCGAGGGCAGCCCCACGCCAGCACAGGAGAAGATGCGCCCCGCCTTGCCGAGTCAGGCGCAACGCGCGCGCACGGCGCTCACGGTCGCCAGCCGCTCGATGGTCTGCTTGAGTTGGGTCATGTCCGACGACTTGAGCAGACACGCGTCCGCGCCGGTCTGGCGGCTGCTGCGCAGGCCGGCCTCCGTGGCCGTGTGCACCACGATCGCCGCACCAGGAAACAACGCGCGCATGCGCTCGACTTCGCCCGCGGGGAACAGACCATCCATGATGACCACGTCGATGCACAGACGTGACGCCAGCCGCGCCGCGCTCGCCGACCGCGCACACGTGACGACGCGATGCCCGTCATCGCCCAATTCCCATTCGTACAGCAGCCGTTGGTGGCGATCGCGCTCCACAACCACTACGTCCAACGGCGCGTTCAGCGTCGATATCATTGTCCACTCCTCGTCTTGAGCGGTGCTGGGGTCAGGTCTCAACTTACAACTCAGCGCTGCTGATCGCATGCGTACGCGGTTATCCCTCGGGCATGCCAGTACCGCGCGTAGGGCCAACCCCTTGCCAGCGCTGAGTTGTAAGTTGAGACCTGACTCCGAGAAGCTGCCTTCCACCGATCGGCGGAAAGCGTTCATCTGTTCATAGCATAGCCGGCGACTATGAGGGTGCGACTAGTCTGCGATTTTGATTCGCTTCGTTTGGCCGCGCGCCCTAGCCGGCGCTGTCTGCCATCCATACAAGCCGCGTGCCAACTGCGGCGGCCTCCGTGCAACACGCCGGCGCCCTTGCTCGGTGGGCGAATTTGGGGTTGATGCCCCACCACGTGCGCGGCCGCCTGGCATTCCCGATTGTGGCGTCGGCCCCGCCAGCCCACATTTACGTAGGACCGCGCTAAGCTCTGAAGAGCTGCCCCATGCGCTGGCCCAACACCCGCGTGGCCAGCAGCAAGCTCACCGTCAGCAGCGCCATGCCCAGCATCCCCATCGCGCTCGCGATGTACGGCCCGTCGTCGATGCGCATGAACAGATGGTAGATCGCCTTGGTCATGGGGTAGTACCGCTCCTCGAACGCGAGGATCAGACTGTCGCTGACTTCGAGCATGGAGAAGGAGAACGTGAGGATGCCGCCGGCGATGACGTTGGCGAACACGAGGGGCGACGTGATGCGGCACAACGTCATGAACGGCCCCGCGCCGAGGTTGAGCGACGCCTCTTCGAGCACAACCGCGGTCTGCTGGAATCCCGCGTACGCCGCGCGCACCATGTAGGGGAGCCGGCGCACGGCGTAGCTGATGATCAGCAGCGGCACGGGATTGCGCCGCGGGTCGAGCATTGTGCCCGAAAAGCAGCCCACGTACCCGAACGCGAGCACGATGCCCGGCAGCGCGAGCGGCAGCATCGCGAGTGCGTCGAGCACGTTGGCGCCGGGGAACGTCTTGCGCGCGAGCAGGTACGCGATGGCCACGCCCACCAACACGTCCACGTACGTGGCCATGACGCTCAGGAACAGGCTGTTGCGCACGCTCGTGCTTGCGAGCTTGTGCGTCAGGGCCAGGCGGTAGTAGCGGAGGGTGTAGCCCTCCGGCAGGATCGTCATGGACCACCGCTCCGCGATGGAGGTGAGCACGACGCTCACGTGCGGCACCAGCGCGGCCGCGATGACGCCGAGCACGAACGCCACGGCCGCGAGGCCCGGCAGGAGGCCGATGGGCCGCTCGTGGCTCGCGGTCGAGCCCTTGGACATCATCGCGTACTCGCGGCCCGCGACGACGCGCTTGGAGATGACGAACGCGACGATCGTGAAGAGGAGGACCAACACGACGAGCGCGTAGCCCATGGGGTTCTCGTGGATCTCGCCCACCTTGTTGAAGATCTGCACCGGCACGACGTTGTAGTAGTTGAGGATGAGCGGCGCGCCGAGGTCCGTGAGCGCCCAGATGAACACGATGATCGCGCCGGCAAAGAAGCCGGGCAGCATCAGGGGGAACGTGACGCGGCGTAACACGTGCCACCCGCCGGCGCCGAGGTTCTGCGCGGCCTCCTCCATCGCGGGGTCCACGTTCGCCAGCGCGGCCGCGACGTTGAGGTACATGATGGGGTAGAGGTGCAGCACTTCGAGCACGACCACGCCCCAGAAGCCGGAGCCCCCCAGCCAATCGATGGGCGCGTCCACCAGGCCGATGCGCATGAGGAGTTGGTTGACGGAGCCGTGCAGCGCGAGGATCTGCCGCATGCCGATGGCGCCCACGAACGGCGGCATGATCATGGGCACGAGCACGAGGCTGCTGAGCAGGCGCTTGCACGGGAGGCGGTAACGCGTGAGCAGCAGCGCGAGGGGCACGCTGAGCAGCGTGGTGAGCAGCGTGACGCTCACCGCGATGCAGAGGCTGTTCCTGATGCACCGGGCAATGATGGGGTCCTTGAACATGAGCGCGAAGTAGCGCAAATGCAGGCGCCACTTGCGCGCCGCGTGCTCCACCACAAGCCCCGCGACGCGCTCGGCATCTTGGCCACCTACCGCGTCCGCCGCCGCGCGGCGCAACTGCCCCGGCAGCGAGAACCTCTTGCCCTGAAGCGAGGACAGCTTCGCCACAGCCTCCGCTCCCACGCCTTCGCGGCCAAGCGCATCGAGCGTCTCGCGAGTGACTGCGTACTCCCGGCTCCCGACCGCCTGGCGGACCGTGAACACGACCGGGTAGATGAGGAATGCGGCAAAGAACGCGACGAACAGCGCAAGAAGCACCATGTTCGCGCGCGTCAGGTTGTGTCGTTCTGTTGGCACGGCGGTGCTGCGGTGATGAGGGAAGCTGGATCGGACCGGCGATTGGCGGGAATCATAGCATATCTGCGCCTCTTGCACCTCGGTGCTTCGTTGAGCGAAACTCGCCAGATCCTGCCGGACTATTGACAGTGTGCCAGATGCCAAGTACTCTATAATCCAGTCGTGTTCTTGCGTTCGGCACTCGCAATGCCGTGGGAGAACCGGGGGGGCTTCGCTTCGCGATTCGGCTGTTGTGGGGAGTTTTCGGCAGTGGGGTTTCGATGTTCGGATCCAGACCAAGCGGCGCAACGTTTGGCGGAAACCGCACATCATCCTGCGCCTTGCGGCCTCGTGGAGGTCGCGGGCGCCGCAGCAAAGTCGCGCGGCTAGCGATCAAACCTGGACTGATGGAGCAAGTCAATGATTGAAGGACAAGCAGGGTCAGGCCGGGCCGACGACCCCTCGGCACATTCGCCGGCCTCACTGTGGGCGGGCTTGGACCCGGGCCAGCGCGACGCCCCGGGAACTATGGCGAACCTAAAGGGTCTGATGGACAACGTTCCTGTTGGCATCGCGATCACCACCCCCGGAGCTGAAGGCCTGGTCACCGATGCCAACGCTACCCTGTGGCAGATGTTCGGGTACGATTCAGAAGACGCGTTTTTGGCCGCGCCGGCTTCTGACCACTATGCTGACCTGGGAGAGAGCAGGCGGTTCGAGGACCTGTGTGAACAGGGCCCGGTGACCGGCTACGAGACCCGCCTCAAGCGTAAAGACGGAACCGTCTTCTGGGGCTCTGTAAGCGCCATGCCCCAAAAGACCCAGTCCGGTGAGGTGCGAGTTCTGAAAGTCTTCCAGGACATCACCGAGCGCAAGCAACAGGAGTTTCTCCTCCAAGGCCGAAACGCTGAGTTGGCGGCTCGTAACCGTATGATCCAGACCATTTTCGAAACCTTCGACTTGGACGAGCGGCTCGACCGCATCCTGGACGAGGTGATGGCCCTGGCCCAAGTGGAGCTGGGCGGAATTCATTTGGTCGAAGGCAACCGCGTGGTGCTGCCGGCTTGGCGCGGTCTCTCGGACGAATTCCGAGCCGAGGTGTGTTACTTCCGTGGGGACGAGATCCCCAATTGGATGGAGACGCCTCGCGTGATATCCGAGCGCTTGGACGAACAAGGCGCCATACCTGAGTTTGCCAAGCGGGAAGGCATCCAAACATGGGCTTGCTTGCCCTTGAAAGCGCCCACAGAAACCGGCGAGGAAGACGCTATCGTCGGCACGCTCATGCTCGCCAGCCGGCGCTACCAAGCCGTCACCGAGGAAACCCTCAAAGGAGTATGGGCCAGTGCGAACCAACTGGGGATCGCCATCGCCCATGCCCGCCTCTTTCACAGTGCACAAGAACGCCTGATCCGCCTCCAAGTCCTCCGCGAGATCGACCAAGCCATCATCGGCCAGCACACGATCCGCGACATCCTGAACATTGTGCTTAGGAACATCCCCCAACACATGGGTGCGGAAGCGGTGGCGGTGAGCCTCATCAATGGGGACCCGCGGCGATCCCGCGTCTTCATCATGCGCCTGCCCAACGGCACGGTCATCGAGGAGCAGGCCTTCGACTTGGCCGAAAGCCTGTTGGAGTGGCTGGCCGTGCGAAGGGAGCCGGTCATCATCTACAATCTCGCCCAGGACCCGCGGGTTCAGATGCACCGAGAGCAGATCCGAGAGCACAAGTTGGTTTCCTACATGGGGGTGCCCATGGTGGCTCATGATCAAACCATCGGCCTGCTGCATATCCTGACCACGCGGCCCCGGGTGTTCTCGGACGAAGACGTGTCTTTCTTCACCACGTTGGCTGGGCAGGCCGCCATCGCGGTCGCCAACGCGCAGTTGCTGGAGGATCTGAAGGCCGCGGAAGAGAAATACCGGCACCTGGCCGAGAGCGCCCCTGACATCATCTACCGGCTCCGGTTGCTTCCGCAACGCAGCTTCGAGTACGTCAGCCCCTCGGCCACTTCCATCACCGGCTACACTCCGGAGGAGTATTACGCGGATTACGATCTGGCCTTCAGGAACCTCGATCCGGACGACCGTCGGCTGCTGGAAGGCGGCCTCCAAGGCAAGGTGCAACTCGACAAGCCCATGGTCCTGCGTTGGCAGCGAAAAGACGGCGCGGTCATCTGGCTGGAACACCGCCTCGCCCCAACGGTCGACGCCTCCGGAGCCTTGGTGGCGGTTGCAGGCATCGCGCGTGACATCACCGAGCGCAAGCAGGCCGAGCAAATGCGCTTGGCCAAGGAAGCCGCCGAGGCGGCCACGCAGGCCAAAAGCGCGTTCCTGGCCAACATGAGCCACGAGATCCGCACGCCCATGAACGCCATCATGGGCTTTGCCCAGCTCCTGCGCCGGGACCCTTCGCTCAGCCCCCAACAGCGCGAAGGCATCGAGGCCATCGCCAGCGCCAGCGACCATCTGCTCGAGCTGATCAACGACATCCTGGACATCTCCAAGATCGAGGCCGGCCGCATTCGTTTGAACCCCGCGCCCTTCTGCCTGCACGACATGCTCGACAAACTGGAGCAGATGTTCCGCTCCCGCGCCGAGGCCAAGGGAATTACGCTGGCCATGGAGCGAGACGACCACACGCCGGAGTATATTCTGGCCGACGAGGGGAAGCTCAGGCAGGTCTTCACCAACCTCATCGGCAACGCGGTCAAGTTCACCGAGCAAGGCGGCGTCGCGGTGCGAGTGAGCGCCGCAGAGGTGGCGGCCACGCCGGATCTATTGCACGTCATGGTGGAAATCGAGGACACCGGCCTGGGCATCTCGGAAGCCGATCAGCAGCGACTCTTCCAGCCCTTCGAGCAGGCCAGCGCGGGCGTGAAAACGGGCGGCACCGGGCTGGGCCTGGCCATCAGCGAAAAGATTGTCGAGATGATGGGCGGAGAGATCCGCGTGGAAAGCGAGTGGGGCCGCGGCAGTTGCTTCCGGTTCCACGTGGTCGTGCAGCCCTGCGAGGCCGGCCTCCAGGAGAAGGAGGCGCGCCACCGCTCGGTTATCGGCCTCCCAGCCGACGTCGGGCCCGTCCGGGTTCTGATCGTGGACGACGTGCCTGACAACCGCACCCTCCTCGCGGCGCTGCTCAAGCCGGTGGGCTTCCAGGTGGAGGAAGCCGCAAACGGCCAGGAGGCACTGCACGTCGTGGAACGCTGGTCGCCCCACGTGGTCTTCATGGACATACGCATGCCCGTCATGGACGGCTACGAAGCGACCCGGATCATCCACGCGACCGAAGCCGGCCGCGCGACCCGGATCATCGCAGTCACGGCCAGCGCCCTGGACGATGCCGAGCTGAAGACCAAACAAGCCGGCATGGACGCCCACATCCGCAAGCCGTTCCGCGCGGAGGAGATCTTCGCGTCCCTCGAGCGCTTACTGGACCTACGTTTCGTCTACGAGGACGAAAAGGACGGAGGCGGCGACGACACCCCGCGCTTAGCCTTGACGCGCGAGGCCATGGCCGCGCTGCCAACCGACCTCCTCGATGGCATGCGCCAAGCCCTCGAAATGGGCGACATGGGAAGCCTCGTCGAACTAACCGGCCAAATCGAAACCGCCAACCCCGCCGCCGCGAGCGCGTTGCGGGCATTGGCGGACCAGTACCGCTACGAGACGCTTGCTCGACTCCTCAGCACAGGAGACGATTGACATGGACGAAGCGAACACGCGTCCTACGATCATGATCATCGACGACGCCCCGGCCAATCTGAAGGTGTTGGACGGCATGCTGCAACAACAGGGGTACAGGATCATGGCTTTCCCCCGGGGCGCTCTCGCGCTCAAGGCCGCGGCCAAGCACCCCCCCGACCTCGTGCTGCTCGACATCACCATGCCAGACATGAACGGCTTCGAGGTGTGCGAGCAACTCAAGGCTAACGCGAACACGAAGGACACCCCCGTCCTCTTCATCAGCGGCCGCTCCGACACGGCCAACAAGGTGCGCGCCTTCTCCGCCGGCGCCGTCGATTACGTCACCAAACCTTTCCAAGTCGAGGAGGTGCGGGCGCGCGTGGAGACACATCTGGAACTCCGGCGCCAAAGGCGGAAGCTCCAGCAAGCATACGACCAACTCCGCGACTTGGAATCCCTGCGCGACAGCCTCGTGCACATGGTCGTGCACGACATGCGCTCTCCGCTAACGGGCATTCTGGGCTACCTGGGGCTACTGAAGGACCGCGTCCGAGACCGGCTAACCGAACAAGAGGTGGCGGATCTCGAACATGCCAGCCACCTCACCTCAATCCTGGTCGAAATGGCGAATACGCTTCTCGACGTCAATCGCCTCGAATCCGGGCAGATGCCCCTCGACCTCGCCGCCTACGATCTGCGAATCGTCACCCAAGAGGGTGTCGAGCTGCTGGGCCATCCCGAACGCATCGACGTGTGCATCGCCCCGACGCCACACCCTGTTGTGGTGCAATGCGACCGCGACGTGATCCGGCGAGTCGCGGCGAATCTCGTGTCGAACGCCATAAAGTTCACCCTCGCTCCGGGATCGGTGCAGGTGGCGGTAGACGCGTCTGACGGCTGGGCCCGGGTCACGGTGAAGGACACCGGGCCAGGCATTCCGCCCAAGGACCAGAAAAGGATCTTCGACAAATTCAGCCAAGCCGAGGCCGGCCTGTGCCAAAGACGCTCCTCCGGCCTTGGCCTCACGTTTTGCAGACTTGCCGTGTTGGCGCACGGAGGCCGGATCGGGCTGGATAGTGAGGAGGGGAAAGGCAGCACGTTCTGGTTCGAACTTCCCCTCGCACCCGTGCCTTAGCGCCAGGCAGCAAGACCGGCCATTCTGCCCTAAACGCGGCCGTTGGCCGCGCGAGGGACATCTGTGGGCCGCGTTCGGCCCAGGCACAACCATCGTGAGTCGGCGCCATGAGTTTGAGCGGCAACCGCTTGGGCCGCCAAACCTGACGCGTGTGGCTGCACAAGTGCAAAGAAACTCCCAACGTCTCTGCGGTTAGCCCGTATTTCTCACAAGTCCAGGCGGGTGTCGATGCAAGGCGCACTGTCGCGAAGGGCCAGCCCTGCCCATTCGACGCGTGCATGAACGTGCGCGAGTTCGATGGACAGCGCCTCCGCTTGGCGCAACGCTGTTTGGAAGCCCAACGGGCTTCCGGCTTCTAGCCCAGGGTTGCGGCCGCAGGCCGCTACCCTGGGGCCAGGGCAGTCCTATTGAACTTCCCCCCCCCATCCGCCCTGCAGGGCGGGCGGATGGGGGGGGAGCGAAGCTGTGCGCCTCAAAACCCAGGGTTGCGAGCTTCGCTCGCGAACCCTGGGCTGATATCCGGAATCCCGCTGGGATTCAGATACCCCAACACGCGGCGTTGCACGGAAGCTTTGACAGTATTCCGGTACCTGGCTGTTGTACTTGGCTGAAGTCTTACCACGGATGCAACCCCGGTGACGTCGGTTCCCCTGCCGCCGTTTCATTGCCCTGATCATAGGAGACCCTCCCCAAATGGCCAAGAAGAAACGCACACAGAAGGCCTGCCCGGACGCACGATGCATGAAGACGCTGCCCAAGACCCCCACCCGAATCGCTGGGCTCGACGAGATTCTGGAAGGCGGGCTGCCGGCCGGCCGAGCGACCGTGGTCACCGGCAGCCCAGGCTGCGGCAAGACGGTCTTGGGGCTTGAATTCCTCTACCGGGGGGCGCTCGCCGGCGACCCTGGCATCTTCGTTGGGTTCGAGGAACGGCCCGATGCCCTGCGCCGAAATGCGGCCACCTTCGGCTGGGATCTGGCCGCGCTGGAACGCGACCACAAGCTCTTTCTCTTGCAGGGCCGCGTCACGCCTGCGATGGTCATCAGCGGCGACTTCGACCTCCATGGCCTGCTCGCCATCATCGACGGCAAGGCCCGGGAGATGGGAGCCACCCGCGTGGTGTTCGACGCGCTCGAACTCGTCCTCCAACTATGGGACGAGCCCAAACGCGTCCGCAGCGAACTGCACGCGCTCGGTGACTGGCTGAGCGACCGCTCCACGACCTCCGTGCTCACGTTGAGCACGGCCACTGGCGCGGACCCCGCGATGTACGAGCGATTCTTCCATTCCATGGCCGACTGCGCACTCGTGTTCGACCAGCGCGTGGAGGACCATGTGACCACGCGGCGCATGCGGGTGATCAAGTACCGAGGCTCCGGCTTTGGCCGCAACGAGTACCCGTACGTCGTCACCGCCGAGGGCGTGAAGGTGCTGCCCATCACGACGGTGGAATTGAAGCATCAGCCCTTGGGCGGCAAGATGACGAGCGGGATTCCCCGTCTCGATGCCCTGCTTGGGGGCGGGTATGCGCGCGGCTCCTGCACGCTCTTGGCCGGGCTTCAAGGCACCGGCAAGACGCTGCTGGCCAGCACGTTCACGCAAGCAGCTTGCGCACGAGGCGAGAAGGTGCTCTACATCAGCTTCGAGGAGTCCGCGGACGCGCTCATGGGCAACGTGCGGAGCGCGGGAATCGATCTGCGCCCCGCGGTGAAATCCGGCGCGCTCCATTTCATCACCGCGTACCCCGAATCCCTGGGTGCCGAGGAGCACTTGCTTCGCAAACTCAACCATATCGAGGCGCTCCAGCCCGACCACGTCATCGTGGACGCGATTTCCGCCTGCGAGCGCATGGGCTCCCGCCGGGCCGCGTTCGATTTCCTCATGCGCCTGCTCAACGCTTGCAAGGAGCGGGGCATCACCATGTTCATGATCAACCAGACCACCGGCAACCGGGGCGATACCTCGCTCACCGGCAATAACATCTCGTCCATGGTGGATACGGTGCTGTTCCTGTGCTACGCGGAGAGCCGCGGCGAGACGAACCGCACCATCGAGGTGATGAAGGCCCGCGGCTCCGCACACTCGAACCAAGTGCGGGAGTTCGTCATCTCGGACAAGGGCCTCGACCTGCTGGACGTGTACGTGGGCGAAGGCGGCCTGCTGACCGGGGTGGCTCGGCAAGAGCAAGAGGCGAAGGAGGCCTACGAGGACCAGCGCCGGATCGCGGAGATCGAGGCTAAGGAGCGCGAACTCGCGCACCTGAAGGCTTCGCTCGATGCGGAATCTGAGAAACTGCGAGCGGCCATCGAAGCCGCGGAGACCGACCTGGCCGCCTACCGCCTCGAACGTGATATGGCCTTGAAAGGCCGCGCGGTCCGTGGCAAAATGCGTGGGGCAGACACAACGGACGCCGCGGCGCCTCGGCCGAAGCGAGCCCGCGCCCGAGGGAAAGGAGGCCGCAGATGAGCCCCCCTGCTCCTAACCGCCACACACCCAACAGTCGCGCGGCGGGCGAAACCTACCACCTCCAATTGTTCGTCGCAGGTGACGAGGCCAACTCGCGCATGGCGAAGGAGAACCTGGCGCAACTGTGCGAAACCCACTTGGCTGGCCGCTGCACAGTGGAGATCATCGACGTGCTCCAAGACTTCCAGGCCGCACTCGCCAACAACGTGCTCGTCACGCCGACACTGGTTGTCAGCAGTTCCGGGCGGCTGGCCACCATTGTGGGCTCTCTCAGCGACACCAATCGGGTGCTCGATGCCTTGGGGATCCCCCGGTGCTGTGACTGACGCGGCCGCCTTGCGCGCCCTGTGGCGAAAGCGAGCGGACGGAACCACTTGACACCTTCGTCAAGGGACACCTATCCATGAGCGAGAAGAAACCCAGCTACGAAGATCTCGAACGGCGAGCGCGGGAAGCCGAAGAGTTCCTCGCGGCTATGCGCCGAGGAGAGGTCGATGCTCTGGTCATCGAACAGGGCGTTCTGGTGCTGCGGCTCCGGGAAGCGGAAAGGGCTCTGGATCTGTCGCACCGGATTCTACAGATCAGCGCACGCCACGCCGACATCAAGCCGCTGCTCAGGGAAGTCGTGGCTGAGATCAAGGCGTACACCGGCTGCTCCGCGGTGGGAATCCGCTTGTTGGATGAGAAGGGCAACATCCCCTACCAGGCGTACGAAGGCTTCACCGAGCAGTTCTACGAGTTGGAGAGCCCGCTTTCGATCAAGTCCGACCATTGCATGTGTATCAACGTGATCAAAGGCGCCACGGACCCCGCGCTCCCCTTTTACACGAACTTTGGCTCGTTCTACATGAATGGTACGTCCCAGTTTCTGGCGACCGTATCGGAGGAAGAAAAGGGACAGACACGCAACACCTGCAACCGATTCGGGTACGAATCGGTCGCGTTGATCCCCATCCGTCTTGGCCAACGTATCCTCGGCTTGATCCACGTAGCCGACGAGAGGGACGACCGCACCCCGCTGGACACGGTGGAGCGGCTCGAAGGCATCGCCATGGAGTTGGCGAACTCCTTGGAGCGGCTCCGCGCCTCGGAGCGAAGCCGCCGCCTGTCCGCGATTGTGGAGTCGTCAGACGACATCATCATCGGCGGGATGCTCGATGGCACGATCGCCAGTTGGAACCGCGGTGCGGAGCGGGCGTATGGCTATTCAGCGGAAGAAGTGCTCGGCAAGCCCGTCTCGATCCTGTGCCCGCCGGAGCGGAAAGGCGAGGTGGAAGCGCTCACCGAGCGGATCAAGCAAGGTGAGATGATCGAGCATTTCGATACGGTTCGCGTGCGCAAGGACGGCAAGCGGATCGATGTCTCGATCTCCGTCTCGCCGGTGAAGGACGAGGCGGGCAGGATCATCGGAATCGCCGCGATCGGCCGGGACATTACGGAGCGAAAACGCCGCGATCGGGAAGAGCGCGAGCGGCTGCGCCTACACCAGAGCACCTTGGCGACCGTGCCATCGGCGATTCTCGTGCTCGATGCCGGGCTGAGAGTTGTCATGGCCAATCGGTCCTGTGCGGACGTGCTGGGCTTGCCGCCTGCGGAGGTTGCCGGGGAGCTTCTGGCCGACCTACTCCCGGCTTCACTGTTGGCCCACGAGTCGCTCCAAGAGCAAGTTCAGGCGATCGCGACGGCCGGGGGGGCGGCAGAAGCGTTTGGCGTGCGCTATAGCGCCAGCGGCCGAGACGAGAAGTTTCTGGATATCCGAGTTCATGGCATCCGCTGCCCGGAAGCCGAACTTGCGGCAGCAGAAGAAGGCCACCCTTCGGTGCTCATGGTTTTGACGGACGTGACGGAGCAGCGACGGTTGCAGGAGCAGTTGCGCCAGGCCGCGAAGGTGGAAGCCATCGGCAAGCTCGCGGGCGGTGTGGCCCACGACTTCAACAACATGCTGACCGGCATCTCCGGATACACCGAGTTCGCACTGAGCGAAGTGGATCCCCAATCCAAGGCGCACGACGATCTCCTCCAAGTGCGCAAGCTCGCCCGGCGGGCGGCCGGCCTGACGCAACAGCTTCTCGCGTTTAGCCGGAAGCAAACCCTGGAACTTGCGCCCACCCACCTGAACAAGTTGATCGAGAACGTGATCAACATGCTGAAGCGCCTGATCGGGGAAGATATCGAACTGTGTTTCGCGCCGGCTCCCTCGCTGGGCATCGTTCGGGTGGACCGCGGACAGATCGATCAGATCCTTATGAACTTGGCGGTGAACGCGCGGGACGCAATGCCGCAAGGCGGGAAGCTGACCATCGAGACCGCCAACGTCGTGCTCGATGAGGCGTACGCCAAAGCCCACGTGGGGGTCAAACCCGGCGCGTACGTCATGTGTGCAGTGGCCGATTCCGGCTGCGGCATGGACCCGGAGACGCAGGCGCAGATCTTCGATCCTTTTTTCACCACCAAGGAAGTGGGCCGGGGCACGGGCCTGGGGCTCTCGACCGTTTACGGCATTGTGAAGCAGCACGGCGGGAACATCTGGGTGTACAGCGAACCTGGCCAGGGCACCACGTTCAAGATCTACCTGCCCCGGGTGGACTCAGATGCGAAGGGCCGCTCCTGCGAACCAGACCCGCAAGAGGCCCCGAAGGGCTCGGAGACCATCCTCGTGGTCGAAGATGAAAGCGTGGTGCGGGACATCGCAAGCCGCGTGCTCCGCGGCCAAGGTTACACCGTCTTCGTCGCGGCTTCGCCCAATGAAGCGGAAGAGGTGTTTGCACAACATGCCGACGAGATCGACCTGGTGTTGACGGACGTGGTCATGCCCCAGCGCAGCGGCCGAAAGCTGCACGAACGGCTCGCCGCAATGCGCGATTCCATCAAGGTCCTGTACATGTCCGGGTATACGGACAATGCAATCGTGCACCACGGCGTGCTGGACCCGGGCACGGCCTTCATCCAGAAGCCTTTCAACGCGGCGGCTCTGGCGCGGAAGATCAGGAGCGTGTTGGATGGGTAGCCCAGGCCCATCGCCGGCCCGCGCACAAGCCAGTGCGCGCGTCTGAGTACGGACGTGAGCGGGCCGCCCTACAGCGGGCTACTTCTTCTTCGCCAGCTCCTTCGCGGCCTTGTACTTCGCCTTGCCGAACGCGGCCCACTCGGTGATCTTCTGGTTGCGGAACACCTGGTCGTCCCGCCAGCGGTCGGCCAACTTCAGCACCTGGGCCTCCGTGACGGGCGATTCGTTCAGCTTCGCCACCGCGGCCGCCGGCAGGCCGGCGGCGATGATCGCCTCCCACGCTTCCTTCAAGTCGGAGTGCAGGTCAATCAACATCGTGCCCATCAGGTCGTTGAACACGGCCCCGCGCTTGGAGCCCTTGTCCGCGTCGTAGGTCAGGTCGCTCGCCCACTCGAAGGGGTTGAGGCCACGGAGCTGTTCGAGCGATGCCGGGTCTTTGTAGAGTTGGGGCAGCACCGACAGCCTCGACAGCGTCTCGATCTGCGGCCCCCCCGCCGCACCGGCCGGGCGCATCCACAGCCGCTGCCCGGGCTCACTCATGACGAATCGCACGAACGCCTTGGCCAGCTCCATTTGCGGCGCGCCCTTGAGGATGGCAATGCTGTCCGGATTCACCACCGTCTTGCCCTTGGGCAATGCGAACCCGACCTTGTCCGCGCCGGCTCTCTTGACCTGCGCCCATGCGTAGAAGTCGATGCACATGCCGCAGACCACGTCGCCATTGGCCACGTCCTTGGGCACTTGACTGCTGGTGCTGGTGATGCGCCGGCTGTTGGCGATCATGCGCGTGATGATCTCCAGGCCTTTATCCCAACCGTAGGCTTGGAGAATAATCTCGTACACCATGCGCCCCACGCCGCTCTCGCGAGGGTCCACGGCCTCGACGCGTTGATAGAACTTCGGATCGGCCAGGTCGCTCCACGTCTGGGGCGTCGGAAGCTTCTGGCTGGCAAGCAGCACCTTGTTGTAGATGATGCCGAATCCGGACAGCGCCGCGCCGTACCAGTTGTAGTCGGGGTCGTACACCGGCTGGCCGGCGGCAAGCGGTGGAATGGCGCGGAGTAGGTCATCGGGGAGTTTGTACGGATGGACCAGCTTCTGCCGCGTGAGTTCGACAAAGGGATCCACGCCGCCGCCCCAGAAGATGTCCGCGCCAATGCTGTCGGGCGTGGTCTTGAATTGGGACACGACGTAGCGCAAGCACTTGGTGGAGCCGCCTTGGTCCAACCACGTGATCGAGACCTGCTGGCCCGTCTCCCGCTGCCAATAGTCCACGAACGCCTTCTCGAACTCGTTGCGGATGCCCTCCCAATGGGGAGAGACAATCGTGAGGGTGGCTTTTCCCGACGGCTCGGACTTGCCGAACGAGAGCAGGAACAGCACGATGGGGATAGCGACAACGACGCAGATGATGGCGGCAGTCTTAGGCTTCATGGTCACTGGTCACTGGTCACTGGTCACTGGTCACTGGTCACTGGTCACTGGTCACTGATCACTGATCACTAATCACTAATCACTGATTCTTCGCGCCAAGCCGAATACGGAGTTCGTGGGCGATGTCGCGCAGCATCATCTGCTCGCGCATACGGCTGCGCGTGGAGGTGCCGGCGTAGTCAACAAGGTGTTCTTCGGCGGACGGTCTGCCGCGTGCGAATGCGCCGCGCTGGGCGCGGAACGGGGGGGGGGCGCTATGCTGCTCGAACACACGCAGATCAAGCTTCATAGGCGAGGCTCCGGTGGTATCGCCGCGTTTGTGCACCGGGAGGAAGCGCGCCTCGATGCGGGTGGCCACCTGCACCTCGGCAGGCATGGCGTTCCTGTTCCCCGGCCGGCGCATGGTCGTCATGCGCGTTTCCGTCGCCAGGTAGCCGTCCTTCTGCGACGCTCGTGCGATCGGCGCGCGCCGGCTCACGACCGCGTACGTCGCGTCCCAAAGTGCGTCGTATGGGCCGGCCACCACGACGGAATCTCCGCCTGTGAGGAAGTCGGCCACTGGCTCGACCAGGTTGCGGCGCATGTACGCGCAGCCGCCGGCCGCGAGCGCGGCCATCAGAATGATGGCGGGGATGGATCGGTTCATAGTCGTTTCTTCAGCAGTTCGACCGCGCGGTGCAACGTAGCGTCGTTGGACCGCGGCGCCGGGATGCGCGCTTGGGGCATCTCCACATCAGGCATCAGGCCCTTGCCTTCGATGCACTTGCCCTTGGGAGTATAGTATTTCGCCACAATCAAGGCCAGACTGGAGCCGTCGGCAAGCGGGATTTGCTTCGCCACGGAGCCCTTGCCAAAGGTCTTGACGCCCACCAAGATCGCCCGGCCGTGGTCGCGAAGCGCGGCGGAAAGGATCTCCGACGAGCTGGCGGAGCCTTGGTTGACCAACACGGCAATGGGGCCATCGAACAGCGTCGTGGCCTTCTTGGCCTTGTGCGTGAACACCTCGCTCTTGTGCCGGCTCCGGGTGCTGACGATCACGCCGGAGCGGATGAGCGCGTCGGCCACGTTCGCCGCCTCATCAACAATGCCGCCGGGGTTGAAGCGCAGATCGAGCACGAGAGCAGCCATGCCTTTCTGCTTGAGTTTGGTGACGGCCTTGCGGAAGTCCTGCCCTACGCGCTCGGCAAAGAGGCTGATCCGCACGTAGCCGATGCGGTCTTCGAGCATCTGGTAGCGCACGTTGGACACGAGGATCTTGGTGCGCTTGAGTTTGAAGCGCAGCGGCTTGGGCTCGCCCTCCCGGCTGACGCCGATCTCGACCTCCGTGCCAATGAGCCCCTGAATCCTCTCGGCCACTTGGCCCAGCGTGCAGCCCGCGCAGCTCTTGCCGTCGACCTCGGCGATAATGTCGCCGGGCAGAATGCCTGCCTTCTGCGCAGGCATGCCCTCGACGGGCGCAATGACAACCACCTGGTGGTTCCGGAAGGAAATCTCGATGCCCACGCCGCCTGTCTCGCCCCGCTCGGTTTGCTGCACAAGCTTGTTCTGCACAGGCGGCAGGTACGAGCAGTACGGGTTGCCCAGCGAAGCAACCATGCCACGGATGGCCCCCCGAACCAGGAGGGTCGGGTCGACTTTTTTCACGTACGTGTGGCGAATGACGCGGAAGGCCTCCTGCATGAGTTGCACCGACTCGCGGTCGCCAAACAGGTGTTCGCTGATCGTGTTGACGATGGCCCACACGGCCAGCAGCAACACGAGCGCGAGCGTGAGCGCGGGGAGGTATCTGGCTTCAGCCTTGGGTTTGGCCGGCGGCTGGGATGCGTCAGTCATGGCGGATCTAATGTACAGAACGGAGGGCAGACGCCAAGCGCATCTTCAGACACCTCCCGCACGCCGGCAGATGCGCGGCGCGGCCGCGCCCCTAGCCCAGCGCCGCCTGCACCTCCTGCACCGCGGCGGTGAGCACGTCGAAGTCGTCGCGCAGCGAGCCGTAAAGCTTCTGGAAGATGGGATAGTACCCGGCGTAGATGGTCGAGTGGGTCTCGTTGACCGGCGTTTCGGACACCACCTTGATGGTTTGCTCGCAGGCTTGCTCGATGTTGCTCCACAGGCCCGTGCCGACGCCGGCCAGGAGGGTCACGCCGAACGCGGGGCCTTCCGACGCGTTGATGGTGCAGATGGGCTGGCCGAACACGTCGGCGCAGATCTGTCGCCAGAGCCGGCTCCGCGCGCCTCCGCCGGACAGCCGAATCTCATTGATCGGCACGCCCATGGCCTTCATGATCTCCAGTGAGTCGCGCATGCCGAACGTGATGCCTTCGAGCGTGGCGCGGATCATCTCTGACTTGCCGTGCCGCGCGGTGAGCCCGATGTACGCGCCCTTTGCGTTCGGGTTGCAGTGGGGCGTGCGCTCGCCCCTGAGGTACGGCAAGAAGATAAGCCCCTCGCTCCCGATCACCGCGTCCTCAGCCATCTCGCAGAGGATCTCGTACGGGTCCACCCCCATGCGCCGGGCCTGGTCGCACTCCACCTCGCCCAAGTTGTCCCGGAACCACTGCAACGAGCCGCCCGCGGAGAGCATGCAGCCCATGACGTGCCACTTGCCGGCGACCGAGTGGCAGAAGGTGTGCACGCGGCCAAACGGGTCGGTCTGCACGGTGTCCGAGAAGGCAAACACCACGCCCGACGTGCCCAGGGTGGCGGAGATGACGCCGGTCTTGACGATGCCGTTGCCCAGCGCACCCGCGGCTTGGTCGCCCGCGCCGCCCACAACGGCCGTGTTGGCGGGCAAGTCCAACTCCGTGGCCACGGCCGCGGTAAGCCGGCCCGACACCTCGTGCGACTCGTGGCACGAGGGCAGCCAAGCTTCGTCGATCTGAAGCGCGCTCAGCATCTCCTTCGACCAAGTGCGGTGGCGCACGTCCAACAGCAGCATGCCTGAGGCATCGGACACCTCGGTCGCGTACTCGCCCGTCAGGCGGAAACGGATGTAGTCCTTGGGCAAGAGGATGTGTTTGCAGCGCTCGTAGATCTCGGGCTCGTTGTTGCGCACCCAGAGGATCTTGGGCGCGGTGAAGCCGGTGAGCGCGGGGTTGCAGGTCAACTCGATGAGCCGCTCTGCGCCGATCTGGCTCGTGATCTGCTCGCACTCCGCCGCGGTGCGCTGGTCGTTCCAGAGGATCGCCGGGCGCAGCACCTCGTTGTTCTCGTCGAGCATGACGAGCCCGTGCATCTGCCCCGACAGGCCGATGCCCCGCACCTCGCGGCCATCGGCGTTGGCCTCAAAGAGCACCCGCTTGATCGACTTGGCCGTGGCCTGCCACCAGTCTTCGGGATTCTGCTCGGACCACAGCGGCTGCGGCGTGTAGGAGGGATACTCCTCGGTTACGCTTGCGACGATGCGGCCGCGTTCGTCGCACAGCAACGTCTTGGCGCCGCTCGTGCCGATATCGATGCCAATAAGTAGGGCCACCGAGTCTCTCCTTTCGGCCAGGGTCTTAAGTCGTTTGCGTTCGTTTTTTGCTTGTTTCGGGTCGCCTCCAGGATCCATCGCGTTGAGTACGCAAATATCCCCTGCCGCGGCTGCGCGTTCGCCGCCGCGGTTCGGGCGAAGGGCGCCATTGTAGCGCGGGGGCCCAGGTGAGTCAAGGATGCGACAAGCTCTGGGCGGGTCATGACTGGGGCGCCCCTCGCCCCGGCTGGAAGCGGCCCGACTCCGCCCATCCGGCGTGCCGCGGCCTATTCAAAAAAAGGGCCACAAGTGCTACCATGCAGCGCCGTTGCCCGCCACGCACAGCCGCTCTGGAGATAAGACACATGCTCAGGCATCTGGTCCCTATGCTGCTCGCCCTATGCTTCGCCACCCCTAGCGTCGCCGCGCCTAAGCCCGCGGCCAAGGCCAAGCGCCGGCGCCGGAAACAGCCCTTCGTGGCCCTGCCCGGCAAGCTTATCTTGACCGAGGACTTCGACACAGGCATGCAGGGCTGGAAGACCCGGGGCAACGGCAAGATCGGGTGGGTCGCTGACGGCAAGCAGCCTTGGGCCGGCAAAGGCTGTGTCATGGGCAAGGTCGAGCGGGATCGCCGCGCGAACTTCCTCGAACGCCCAGCCGACCTGAAGGCGAACAGCATCTACCGATTCGCGTGCTCCGTCAGGGCGAGCCGTCCCCAAGGCAAACTGGTGATGTTCATGTACAAAGGCAAAGTACGGCGCCGCATCAGCGACTGGAGAAACGTGGGCCGGCGATGGAGGAACGTGCAAGCGCAGTTCTCCCCGCCCGAGACCGGCAAGTGGACGCTCCAAATCGTGTTGCCCTCTTCTCATGGCGCCCCCCCCTGCTCCATGTGGATCGATAACCTCAAGCTGTTCGAGACCGACCTGCCCAAGTCCACCAACCTCACCCACGACCAGGGCTACAGCGGTGAGCCTTCGCTCGCTGCCGACCGCGAGGGCGCGCTGTGGATCTCGTGGCTGTCGTACCGCAAGGGCCAAGACACGCTCATGGCCGGCCAGCTCGCGCCCGCGGGCGACAGCTTCAAGCTCGGCCGCACCTGGCCCGTGGCCCTGCCCGAGGGCAGTAGCGTCCTCGGCTCCACACTCGTGGCCGCACCCGCCGGCGCGTGGCTGCTCTACGCGGGCGAGGTTGATGGCAACTGGGATATTTACGCGGTTCGCCTCACGCCCAGCGGCCCGGCCAAGCCCACACGCATCACCACCTCGCCGGCCGTAGACGCGCTGCCATCGGGCACGGTCGTGGACGGCAAGCTGTGGGTCGCGTGGGAGAGCAACCGCGACGGCCGCCGGCAGGCCTACCTCGCGCAGGCCGACTCGCCGAAGCCGTTGCGCGTGTCCAACGCGAACGCGAACAGCTATGCGCCCCACGTGGTGGCGCACGATGGCGAGTTGTGGATCGCCTGGAACGCGTACGTGCGCGGGAACTACGACATCTACGGCCGACGCCTACGCGAGGGGCGGCTGAGCCCGATCGAACGCCTCTGCACGGACGGCAACGCGGATTGGCACGCGCGGCTCGCGTCCACACCCAGCGGCCTGTGGATCGCCTGGCAGCGCGACATCCAGAACATTGACCCAAGACAGACCCGGAACTACCGCCCGGGCAACGTGGCCACCCGGCGATCGATGCTCTGCAAATGGACCGCCAACGGCCTTGTGAAGGCTAAGGGCTGGGCGCAGACGATCCTCCCGCAAGGCACGGAAATCCCCACACTCGCGGTCGACGGCCAGGGCCGCATCTGGGTCACCGCGCGCCGCGCACGCGGCCGGCCGGGCTGGGACAGCGTCCTCCAGTGCTTCGCCGGCAACGCTTGGGGCGACGCACACCACCTGTCGAGCCAACTTGGCTGGGACGGCCGCGCCGGCATCGCCATCGCCAACGGGCGGGTCGTCGTCGCGTACCAAGTGGGCAAGACGCAGGCATTCCCCGACTACGAGGCCTCCTTCGTCGCCAAGAGCAACGTGAAACTCGCCACCCTGCCCCTGAGCCAGGCGCCCCCGGCCGCCGCGCCCCTCACGGAGCCGCTGGCCGATTCGACCGCGGAGCACGGTCTGGCGAAACTGCGCACGGAACTAGGCGAGGAGGCCGAATTGCCGCGCACGATCACGTACAACGGGGAGACGTTGCATCTGTACTTTGGCGACCTGCACGAGCACTCCAGCATCTCTCAGTGCAACCGCTGGCGCGACATCAGCCCCAACGACAGCTACTGCTACGAGCGCGACATCATCAACGCCGACTTCACCGCGCTCACCGACCATGGGTACAACTTCTGCCCGGCCCTGTGGCACAAGCTGTCCAAAGTTGTGCGCATCAACCACGACCCCGGCCGCTTCGTCGCGTTCCTCGCCGAAGAGTGGACCTCCAGCTTCGAAAAATACAGCGACAAGTATCCCGCCGGCTACTACGGGCACCACAACTTGATTTTCGAAGACGCCACTCTCCCGCGCTGGTGGAATGCGCGTGATGGGAAAACGCCGGCGCAGGTGTGGACCGAGCTGCGCAAGCGCAAGGAGAGCTTCGTCGTCATCCCCCATCAACTCGCGGACACGGGCAACGTGCCGGTCGCGTGGGAGTTCAACGACGAGACCGCGCAGCCAGTCGCGGAAATCTTCCAGGCCCGGCAGTCGTACGAATACAAGGGTGCGCCGCGGCAGGCCCGTAACACGATCGACGGTTGCTTCCTCCAAGACGCATGGGCCAAGGGCATCGTCATCGGCGTCATCGCCAGCCCCGACCACGGCGGCGGCCAGGGCAAGGCCTGCGTCTATGCCAAGGCCAAAACCCGCGAGGCGATCCTCGACGCGCTTCGAGCCCGGCGATGCTACGGCACGTCCGCCGCGCGTATCTTCATGGACGTGCGCGTCAACGGCAGGCTCATGGGCGAGAAGATCACGGCTAAGAAGGGCCGGCCGGTCACGATTACAGCCAAGGTTGTGGGAGCGAACAACGTGGACCGCGTCGACCTGTGCCGCAACAACGTGTTCATCTACTCGAAGCCAGCCGAGGGCCGGGAGGTCCAATTCTCCTTCCGCGACGAAGCCCCGCTCGAAGGTGCGAGCTACTACTACGTGCGCGTGCAGCAAAAGGACTCGGAGCTGGCATGGTCGTCGCCGGTGTGGGTCACGATGCAGTAACGATAAGGAGCCTTGAGGCATGAAGAAGAAGAGCGACCCGGCGGCAAAACGCCAGCCGGACACACCGCCTGCGGAACGCATGGATTTCGCCGCGTTGGTAGCCGCGATTCGGCAGGTGCATGAACACTGCGCGGCGCAGGCGAACCGCGCCGTCAACGTCAGCTTGACTCTTCGGAACTGGGTGATTGGCTGGTATATCCAAGAATACGAGCAACAGGGGGCTGATCGGGCGACCTATGGGGAAGCCCTGCTCGAAACGCTGGCGGAACGGCTCAAGAGCGAAGGATTGCAGCGCATGGACGCGCGGGAGCTGCGTCGGTATCGCCTTCTCTACATGACCTATCCCGGGATTCGGGAGACGCTGTCTCCCGAATTCGCCCCCCTGCTGCCCGAAAGTATTTGGCGGTCACTGACCGCCAAATCCGACGCGAAGGACGCCGATGCCTTGACCGCGGCAGGCGCTCCAGCAATTCGGGAGTCCGCGTCTCCCGGTTTGGGTGCGCCGTTGCGCAAGCTCTTCACGTCCCTGTCCTTCAGCCATCTTGCCCAACTCATCGCCGTCGCCGACCCGCTCAAGCGAGCGTTTTACGAAATCGAATGCATCCGGGGAAGTTGGTCGGTGCGCGCGCTCAAGCGGCAGATCGCCACGCTCTACTTCGAGCGCTCCGGCTTGTCCAAGAG
>JAJRTI010000718.1 GCA_024278415.1 Planctomycetota bacterium
AGACCAGACTTGCCGAATGCTTGGCTCTTGGGTGTCAAACCAGTAGTTGCGCCCATATTTCCATTCTCCATTCTCCAATCTTCAATCTCTCTCGCGCAGGCGTGCCGCGATCTCTCGCCGCCACACGAGCGCCATGAACGCAAGCGGCAGCACATTCGTGAACACGTTGAGCAGCCACACCGAGAGCGGCGAGTCGCCGACCACGTTGGCGCGGCGCCAGAGTTGGGTCACGATGTTGACCGTGCCGTAGTTGAGGAAGTACTTGAACTGGAGGTCCATCATGGGATTGGCCACGCCCGCCAGCTTTTCCTTGGCAGCGCCCGGCCGGGGCTGCACGTAGAACGCGCCATTCTCCCACACGAACTCGCGAGACACGGGTGTCGTGATCGCGCCGAGCCCGCAGGCGAATACAGACCACACGATGGCCGCGGCGACGGCCGTCATCGCCAGACGCCGCAAAACGGGCAGCGCCAGCCCCGCGAGCGCGTCGAGGCCGAGGACCGCGCCCGCGGCAATGATGGGCACGGCCGGTACGAACGCGCGTGGGCCGTAATCGCCGCCGCCCCACCAGTAGTGGCCGTCGGGCTGGTTGTTCAGCAGCAGGAACCCGATGTAGGACCCAACCGATATCGCAAGGTACGCGGCCCAGAGCCGCTGCTGCCGCCACGCGCGCACGAGCCCCCCGAAGTAGAGGAGCAGCCACGGCGAGTAGTAGAACAACCCCCGCCACGAACTGAACGTCGCCAGGTGTAGTTGCCACCGCGTTGGCAAGGCCAAGCGGAAGCGCACTTTGCCGCCCTGCCAGTGCGAATACGACATGCTGAACGGGTTGCCGAAGCAGACCCAGTTGTAACCGAGCAGCGCGGCGAGGCAGGCCAGGGCCGGCGCGAGCGCCCACAGGATTCGGCGCTTCGAGTCGAGCTTCAGCCACTGAAGGGGGATGAGCCAGCCCACGAGAAGAATGGCGTGGTAATGGGTCAGGAACGTCACGCCCACCACGAGCCCGAGCCCGAACAGATCCGCTCGGCTTCGGCCCCTCAGGGCAAGCCAAACCGCCGCGACCACCAGCGGCGCGGTGAACTGCGCACCGACCAGGAACGTGGCGTAGGGGAACGTGAGCGTGGCGACGGCGAACGCGTAGCAATACAGAATGCGCCCGCGGCGCACGCCCAGCAGCCGCAACACGTCGTAAAAGATGGCGACGGACAGTGCGGAGTAGAGACACACCGAAAGACACGTGACTATCCATGCCACCAGCATGGCCGGCTGCCGGTCGCCCGGCCGCTGTGGCTGCACGATGCGCGGCACCAATGCGCGCGCGAGGATGTACTGGGGCAGCATGAGCAATGACGAGCCGGGCGGCTTGTCGCAGTACACGTGCTCCCCTCGCTGCGCGAGGTCGACGCCAATCTCAGAGCTGAACGCGTCGAGCCGGAACGTGCCGCGGTCGGCGATGGCCCGGCACAGCGCGTAGCGCACCGCCTCGTTGTCGCTCAGCGGGCCGATGTTTGCATAGAACGCGTAGAGCACGAAGCAGGTCGCCGCGAGCTTCACGTGGACGCGAAGCCCGTGAGTAGCCGAATTCGCCAGAATTTGGGCACTCGTCGGTCCGCCCGCAGCCTGGCGGCTGCGGCTACCCTCCCGCGCGGGCGGTCGCGTCGTCGACTCTTGCTCTTGGGTCATGGCTTCTCGGATGGGGAGTGCACGACGAAGTAGTCCATGTTCATGCTCTCCTGCACGTTCACCATGCGCAGCGTGTGCGCGCCCTTGCGCAGGTGGAAGAGGAACGGCTTGTTCGTAGCGGGGTCGGTGATGGTCTGCGTGCGCCAGTCGTCGCGGCCGTTGCTCCATCCGCCGGTGTCGGTGAACGGCACGTCCGACAGGAACGCAGCTTGGAGCGCGCCGTCGATGGCGATCGTGCGGATCGGATCGACGCCGTTCGCGCAGTATCGCAGCGACAGGCAGTATGCGCCGTCCTTCGGCACGCGAAAGCGCCACTCGATCCAGTGGCCGGCATTGTCCCAGTGGAGGAACGCCTTGCCGTCCGCGCCCGTCTTCTTGTCCGTGATCTCCACTTCGCCTCCGCCTTGGGCCGCGAGGTCTTCCGCCTGGACCTTCACCTTCACGCCCGCCACGGCCGGCAGGGGCTTGGGCTTTCTGACAGGGAACTGCACCGGCGCGCGGCGCTTGGCCGCGGCCCGGCGCCGGCGTTGCATGAGCGACTTCAGGGTCGGCGCGCCGGGCGGGCTGATCTCGTATGCCGCGTCCGCCTCCAGCGTGAGCGTCACCCGCGGCCCCTCCGCTGTGGCTTGCACGGTCGCCAACCGCGCGCCTTCGCGGTCCACCTGGTGCACGCGCACCGGCTGGCCGGGAGTGTCGGGCAGCACCACTTCGCAAGCGCCGGCCACGTCCGCGGCGATCTCATACACTCCGTCGCCGTACCCGCGCAGGGACGCCGCCCCCGGCTGTGCAAGCCGGAGGCGGCCGTTGGGGGTCTCCGCGTACGTGCCGTTGACGAGGAGGAGCCTGTAGCTGGCGCCAGGTGACCCCGAGACGAAGACGGCCTCGGCATCGGTCGAGACCCCGCCGGCATCGATGGGCTCGCCGGGTCTCGGGTTCGCGAGGTAGATGTGCTTGGACCCGTCTGCGAGCGTGATGCGCATGCCGGGCGCTCCGTCGACGGGCTCGGTCTTGATGGCCGGCGCGGCCGCGTCGGCCGGGAAGGGGTAGAGCACGCACATCAGGTCCGTCGCGCGGATCCACTGCTTGTGGAAGATCGCGGTCGGCACCGGGTGCAGGCGCCTATTCGCGCAGGACCAGCCCTGCACCGGCGGATCCTTCTTGCCCATGACGATCGACGCGGTTAGCCCATCCGTGTTGAGCGGAGCGATGACGATGTCCGCGGCGTTCTTGGTCTGCGAGGTGACGACGTTCGTCTCGGGCGCGACGGTCGCGGTTGCGGCTTCGATGTGGTAGAGCGCGTCGCAGGTGTGCGTCGCATCGTCTTTGGCCGTGAGCGTATCGTGCACGATCCAGAAGTCGGGCTTCACGAACAGCACGCGCCGCGTGTGGGTAACCGTGTCGAGCGTCTTCGGGTTGGCGATGCGCGTCTGGTAGTCCACGTACTCGCGGTAGGGGGCCCGATAGTGGCCGATGCAATAGTCGAGCCCGCGGGTGCTGCGCCAGCGCGTGTCGGTGGGAGGGCTCGGCTTGTCCCAGGGGTGCGGCCAGACGCGCAGGTTGGGGCTGCGCCGGCGGAACTGGTCCATGCCGTCCACGAGCACCGTGTTGTGCGCGCGCGTGAGCTTCACGTACGCGCGCCAGCGAGACCGGTCGTACATGTAACTGCCGCCATCGGGCAGAAGCTGTTTGCCGTACGCGTACAGCGCGAGGTGCAGCTTGTCCTCGTGCTGGTGCCCCGCGCCGAACAGGCCCGCGTCGAAGTGGAGCATGCGCGCGTCGCGGTCCCACCCGGAGCGCATGATGTAGTGGCCCTCGTAGGGCCGCGCGACGGAGTCCCGCGGCGGCCGCTTGCCGAGCCGGCCCGCGCTGGGCGGGTGCACGAAGTCGTCGCGGTTCGGGAAGAGGTGGCGGCCCTGGAGCAGCAGCCGCGTCACGTTCGCGTTGCCCGAATCGTTCAGCGCCACGCCGCGGCCGTTCGGCATGCAGTTGTACATCTGATAGTCGAACATCTTCTCGATGCGCGCCTGGTAGTCCGGCGGCACTTCGTCGAGCAGGCCGTTGAGCTTCGCGATTTCGAGCACCGCGCAATACTCGCGCAGCACCCAGTTGTTGTAGCCCAGTGCGAGTTCATACTCCATGCCGCCTGGATAGACCTCGTCGTCGAGTTGCTTGTAGAGGCGCTGGATGCCGATGCGCCGCCACTCGCGAGCGTCCTTGAACTCCGGGAACAGCACGCCCATGGTGTAGATGCCCAGCGACTCTGCGGTGAGCCAGTTCGCCCGGGTGGGGTTCTTGATGAGGTGGCGCACCTGCTCCGCTACGGACTTCATGATGTCCACGATCACGTCGTCGGTGAACGCGGGGGAGTCGATGCAACTGAAGATCGCGTCGGGCCACGTGCGTTGGAGGCGGATGGCGGTGTTGAGCGTCTCCCAAGCGTAGTGGTAGGGGCTGTTGCCGGAGCGGTAGAGCAGGACCGGGCAGTCCTCGATCCAGGCGTTCATCTCGTCGGCCAACTCCTTGGCGTACTTGTCGTCCCCGGTCTCCCAGTAGGCACGCACAAGGTGGGCGAAGTGGAAGTGCCGGTTGAGTTGCGCGTTCCATTCGATAGTGCTCGATTCGCCTTCGGTCATCGCGTTGCTCGACCAGTCGATGCGCTTGCCGAAATCGAACACGTGGTCGCGGAAGCCTCCGATGCGAAACTTGTGCGTCAAGATCGTGTCCGCGTACGCCGTGTCGGGCATGGACGAGTCCGCGCGCACGTTCACTTCGATGCCCTCGGGTGGGGCGCAGTAAACCCATAGATCGAGCGCGTCGAACGCGGACCAATCGCGGGGCACGCCGTCGTTGCGAATCGTGCGCACGAGTTCGAGGAACCACCACTTGCCGGCGCCCGTGCCGTTGTGCGCGGACTTCGCGGAGCGGTATACGCCGCTCCAGCCGGTGGCTTCGCTCTCGAAGTCGCTGACGACGCGCTCGCCTTGCTTGCCCACGAGCTTCACGTCGTCGAGGTAGAGCACAGCGTTGGAATGCTTGGCCGCGACGCTCGAACTCACGCTGAGCGTGAGCCGGGTGATCCACCTCCACCCCACAGGCTTGCCGCGGGGCTTGAACGCGGACTTGGGCAGGGACACGCGCTGCCAGCCCGGTTGGTCGATCTTGAACGTAGCGCTGTAGTAGCCGCCTTTGCCCTTGGTTGCGCGAGCCGTCTGCACGGGCAGGCCGGCCGTAGGCCGGTCCTTGGCCATGACGCGCCAGATGGGCTTCTCCCGCCGGCGGATGTGCGCAGCGATTTCGCGCCGCGCACGCGTGAGGTCCCCCGCGGCCACGGCAGCTTTCACTTTGGCCAAGTCGGGGCGGTCCAAGTCGAGGTCCGCGAAGAACTGCGCATCCGTCATGCGGGGGCCGGTGGCCGGCAAGGACGATGCGGACGTGAGGCGGAGGTTGGTGATGGTCAGCACGACCTCGGGATCGGGCTTGTCCCGGGGGTTCCACGCGTTGTGGAGGGTGAAGTAGTCGATCTGCCGCCAGCCAATGGGACGCCGCGCCTTTCCGAATTCGTTGAACGGCAGTACGAAGTCGTACGTGCCCGCTCGAGGGAGCTTCAGGGTGAGGATGTAGTAATCGGGGCCGGGGTTTTGGGGATTCTCGGATTTAGCAATGACGTAGAGCCGGGTGTTGGACGCCTTGTTCGCGTGCGCGGTGAACGCGAGCGCGGTGTAGGGTGTCCAGTCGTGCACGATCTCCTGGGTCCGCACCAAGCGCGACTTGGCGAATTCCCAGCGGATGCCGTTCTCCGCGGACACCGCGGCCGGCCCGCGCCACTTGGCCGCGGCCATTGGGAAACGGTAGTCGGTATCTGCCGCGGTCGCGACGGCAGCCAGCAGCATGGTCACGACAAATGCGGATGTAGGTTTCATGGGAGGGGGGCCTGGGTTTTGAGTGGTGTTAGTGCGCTTACGCCCGCAAGGGTGAAACATCTTCGCGTTTTGGCCTTTGGACCTTGTCTGCCTTTCACCCAGGCCTCCGCACGGCATGCCCGTGCGGAGCCATGATTGGGAGCCAGACATGGCCCCCTCGTACCCATCTTCGCTCCCCCCTTTCCTTTCCGCTCGGCGTGCCGAGCGGAAAGGAAAGGGGGGAAGATGGGGCAAAAGGCGTTGATCTGGCTTTCAATCGTCGCACCGCAGGGACAAGCCCTGCGGAGGCGTTTGCTGAGTCGGCGCTGCCGACCTCCTCTCCTGACCGAGCGAGGGTCTAGAGTCTTGGGCTGTGGCATCTTCGCGTGCCGCGGGGATGTTCGGAGCGGAACGCCTTCGCATTCCGACGGACGGCGAAGGCCAACCGCTCCATGTGTGCCACATCTTGCTCTTCGCCGCGGTTACGAATGCTTAAGGCTCGAACTAGCGTCCCACAGCTTCCACAGCCCGACCTGCGCGGCGTCGGCCATCTGCCGGCCCGCGTCTGCGCAGAGCCAGCGGGAGAGGATGGGCTTGGCGCCGTACGCGCCGCGGTCGGCCTGGTCCGCGGTGGGCACGTACGTCGAGCTGCGGTCGTTCGCGAGTTCGACGACGAACGTGTGTGCGGCCGGGGAGAAGTGTTTGATCTCCAGCCCCAGCTTCACGAAGATCTCGGCCGGCAGCCCGACGAGACCCGCGTCGCCGATGCGTAGGGTCTGCACCGGCACGTCCGCGTTCTGGCCGTCGTAGGGCCACTCCTCGCCGCGCTTCACCAAGTACTGCTCGAACGGGCTGGGATTCGGCTTGGCCTTGAGTTCCGCGATCTCAGCAAGGAACTTCTCGTCGCGGGTGTAGTAGGGAATGGACAGCACGTCGATGTGCGCCGCGAGCGTGGCGTCGCTCATGGGCTCCGCGCGCTCGTTGGCGTACATGGCCGCGCCGGCGATGGCGCGGCCGAGCTGCACGGCCTTCTTGGGGCCGCCGGTGGGGAGATGCGTGGGCCGATGGATGCGATGGTTGATGTCGCCGCACGTGCCTTGGAGGAACACGGTCACCACGTGGTCGCCATACACGGTCTTCATGTTCGCGCCGACCTCGCCGGGCCAATCCGCGGAGATGAAATTCGCTCCGCCCCCGCCGATGACGTCGGGATGGAGCGCAAAGTGCACCGCGATCGCGCGCAGCTCGCCGTCCGTGTCGCGCACACTCAACGTCTGCAACTCCGGGTCGATGGGCCCGGCTTCGGTGATGCGCCCTTCGGGCATGCCGAAGACCTCCGAGCCGTCCTTCATGCGGAAGAGGCGGTTGAAGGAGCAATCCTGCACCTCCGCGCGGCCGGCATGGAGCGTCGCGGCGAACATGTCATTGGCCGCGGCCTGGGCCGCGTCCGCGATCAGGCGCGGCAGGCCTTGCACCCATTCGGCCGCCTGCGGCACGACGGAGTTGGGCCGGATTTCGGGGCCGGTGTGCGTGTGCGTCGCGCAGAGGAGCACGTGGTCGGCTGGGATGCCGCACTCGGCCTGGATCATCCCCTTTGCCGCGTCGGCAATGTCCTTGCTGATGCAGATGATGTCGCAGCCGATGAGTGCGACGCGCACGCCATCGCTCTCGACGACGATCGCGCGAGCGAACAGATCGTCGCGCACGGACTCGGCTACGCGGTCGTGGAAGTAGCCGGCGAGCGACACACCGAGGGGAGGAGTGATGGCCTGCTGCGCACAGCCGGCGCGCACGATTGCGGGAGGCGGGAGTTCGTTGGGCACGGGGGAGTCTCCTGGGTGTTCAACTGTCAGGGTGGCTTCACTGAACGCGGTGGACATTATACGCTACGAGGCCGCGGGTGGAAGCCGCGCGGTGCGCTAGGGTTGCGGCGGACGAGGCCGCCCGCACGTGCTTAGCGTGCGCGGTAGCCGCATTCGCCAGAATGCGGGCGTTCTGCCTGTGCACGCTACACACGTGCGCGCGTCCGTCGCGAGTGGCGTCGGTGGGGAGGCTCTGTCATCTGCGATACGGTGGTTGTCGCCAAGGGCCGCGTGAGGCTATAATGGCCCTGTGCCGAATGTGAGACGCTTCAGATTGGAGATCATGCCATGCCCCGTTGGCCACACCTGAGCCTTGCCGCGGCTGCCGTTTGCTTCTGTTGTGCTATCGCTGACGCGGCCAGCATCAGCGGCAAGATCACGCCGGCTGAAAAGGTGGCGAAGGTCTTCGCGCTCAGCCGCAAGTCGACGCTGTCGGGCAAAGGGGCGCTCTACAAGCAGAAGAACAAGTTTCCGGAATTCAAGGGCGCATTCAACAAGGCCACGGGCGAGTTCACGATCCCCAACTTGAAAAACGGCCGCTACGACTTGGTCATCGAACTGAAGGGCGGAGGCCGGATCGAGGGGTACCACCTGCGCTTGGCGCGCGAGTTCCGGCGCGACGCGGAGCTGACCGACAAGATGAAGCAGAAGCTCTGGAAGGACATCGACTCGATGCTTCAGGTCGATGCGTTCTGCAACAAACGCCGGGTGCTGGCGTTCGAGGGCAACGGCGAGTTCGTGAACGCGCTGGTGGAGAAGGCGCGCACGCGGGAGTTCCACAGCGACAAGGGCGAGGCCATCTACCGCATCGAAACGTGGATCCTCGTCAACTATACCGGCTCGTGGAAACACCACCAACTCGGCAACGTCACCTACTATCGGCTGCGCATGCCCAAGGATAAGTTCGTGAAGATGCTGTGGCTTTTCGACCGCAAGCTGGGCGGCATCCGCATCAGCCGGGGCAAGAGCGTGAAGGGCTTTGAGTACCAGATTCCCGCGTCGTGGGACAAGTGCCGCGGCATGGGCAAGACCCCCGGCTACATCTTCGATGAGCCGTTGAAGTAGCGAACCCGCGCGGGGAAGAGGCGGTCTGTCATCCTGTCCGCGGCTCCATCAGCGAGGAACCCATGAGCGAGAAGCACGCCGATCCGACTGTCACCGTGGGCCACAGCAACGCCGACTTCATCGGCGACAACCACCGGCCGATCCAAGCCGCGGTCGACCACGTGTCGTCCCTGGGCGGCGGCACGGTGCACGTGAAGGCCGGGACGTATCGCATGGGCAACGCGGTGCACCTGCGCGACCGCGTGCGCGTCGTGGGCGAGGGCGAGCGCACGGTGCTGCTCAAGAATGCGTCGCAATCCACGCGGCTCACCGACGACACGGACTGGTACGACTGGCACGCGGAGGTCGAGGACCCGTCAATCTTCGAGGTCGGCGGCGGCGTGGCCCTCCAGTGCATCGACCCCCATGGCGGCGGCTCGCGCACGAACGTGACCAAGCACACGGTCGTGGCCATCGAGGGCAACACGGTGTGGCTCGACTCGCAGCCGCGCAAGAATATCTGGATCACCCACGAGGCGACCGCGTCGACGCGGTTCCCCATCCTCACGGCCAATTGGGCCAAGGACCTCGCCATTGAGAACATCACGCTCGACGGGAACCGCGAGGCGAACGCGAATTTTAATGGCAACTACGGCGGGTGCATCTTCATGCAGGATTGCGAGCGCGTGCGCATCGCGGGCGTGGCCGCGCGCCACTACGACGGCGACGGCATCAGTTGGCAGATTTGCCACGACGTGACCGTCGAGGATTGCGAGAGCTTCGGCCACGCGGGCCTCGGCCTGCACCCCGGCAGCGGCTCGCAACGGCCCGTGATCCGCAACAACACGATTCGAGATTGCGACATCGGATTATTCTGGTGCTGGGGCGTGAAGCACGGGCTCGCGGAGGACAACGAGATTCGCAACAGCGGCTCCTACGGCGTCAGCATCGGCCACCGCGACACGGACAACGTCATGCGCAACAATCGCATCTACGACAGCGGGAAGGTGGGCATCTACTTTCGGCCCGACGACCCCGCGGTCCGTTGCGCGCACCGGAACGTGGTGGAGGATTGTCTCGTCGAGAACGCCGGCACCGCCGAGGCGCCGGGCGTCGGCATCGACCTGGCCGGCGCGGTGGCCGGCGTGGTGCTGCGGAACAACCGGATCGTGAATCCGGACGGCGGCCACATGGCGACGGGGATTCGGATCGGCGAAGCGGTGACGGAGCTGACGCTGGAGGGGAATGACGTTGCGGGTGTGGCATGCGAAGTGGAGGATCGGCGGGAGAGGAGATAGAGCTTGGGAGCAAAGGCGGGGGGCAGGTCATATGGGACCTATACGACCCATGGCACTCGCTTCCTGTCAGCTCGCCAAACTGGGCTACCCGCCGATCTTGTTAACCACCGCGTCAATCCGCGCCTCCAAGGAGGCCTGTGCCTCGCGCAGGCCGTTGACGAAGCTGTCGTCCTCGTACGTCCCGCGCACGGCCGCGAAGTCCGAGGCGACCTGGTCGGGGTGGTCGGGCGCGAATCCGAGCTGGGAGCTTTCGTCGTACTCCTTCTCCGCGTCTTTCGCGAGCGCGTTCGTAAACTTCGACGACTGCTTCTTCAGCTCCTTCATCATCGCTTCCACGTCCGCTGGCTCGATTGCGTCCAGCGGCTTGCCCTCGGTCTTCTCGAACGCCCAGCGCACCCACGCCCACTCGTGTTTGTCCTTGCCGTCATAGATGGCTTGCAGACGTTCGCGGAGCTGCGCCATGCCCGCGATCGCGCCGGACTCGACGTCGTCCATCAACTGGTCCACAAGGCAACGGGGAGCCAGCATGCCGCCCAAGTCGACCCATGCCGCGTCCAGTACTGCGTCGCTGCTTGCAGCGAGGCTCGCCTTCCAGTCGCCCGCTTCCAGGCCCTTCTCGATGGCTTCGAGGATTTTCGCGTAGAGGTAGCGCTTGACGCCGCCCTCGTACGTGCGCGCCTGCTTCTTGCAGAGGACGCGCTTGATCCACACTCCACCGAGGTTGAGTTCATCCTTGCCGCTTTGTGACGCTTCGAGCAGGCGTTCGCGGCCGCGGATCATCTTGCCCACCGTGTAGGGGCTAAACGTGTCGACGTGCAGCAGGTCGAGGCCGCCTTCGCCGCGGCGGTCGCGGTCGCGCCACTTCTGCTCGTCGCGCACGATGGCCACGGTCATCATGTTCATCGCGGGCGTGATGGTGGACTTGCCGCCTTCGACGGTGACGTAGCTGAAGGGGAAGTCGCCCAGGTCGAAGCTCACGCCGTGCTTGTCCATGACCACGCTGAACGCACCCAGCCGGCAGGGCCAGAGCATGTACGCGAACGAGCAGGTCTTGCACCCGCGCTCGACGAGGCCCTGGTGCACGGGCCCAACCTTGTACATGTGGTTGCTTTGGTTCGTGCCGCTGCCTGCGTTGTAGAAGGAGAACGTGCCGGCGATGAGCAGCGTGGACTTGTGGTGGGTGACCGAGCAGGGCCCGGCGAGCAGCGCGACGCCCTCGCCGTGGAAGGCCTCGCAGTTGGCAAAGAAGAGGCAGTTCTCCGCGCTGAACTGCTTGCCGATGCGGCATCCCTCGCCCACGAACACGTGCGACAGGATCGCTCCATCCTCAACCTTGGCCCATTTGCCAATAATGAAATCGTCCGCGCGCACGCCGCTGCCCACGACCGTGCCCGCCTCCGGATCGCTGAGGATCGTGCCGTTGTGCAGGCGGGCGATGCCCTCGACTCTGGCCCCCGGGCCGATGTGGACGTTGACGATTTCGCCGCAGCCGCAGACTTGCGCGGCCGTGGCGATCTCGCCCATGTCGGACTGCACGCCCCTCACGTACGCCTCGGCCATGGCGTTGAGCTTCTCGACGAACGCCGCGCGATGGCGATACGTCGCGCTCAAGTACGCGATTTGAGCGGACAACTCGTTGAAGATCACGACCTCGCGGCCGCCCTTCTCATTGACCGCCTCCACCTCGACGCCGTTGCCGAACGTGGCGCCCGGCTCAGCCGCGATCAGGTCGACGTTGTCGATGACGGCGCCGTCGCCGATCTTGTAGTTGGCGATTGCGCGGCCGACGTTGTGGATGTAAGCATTGCGGCCGACGTGGGAATTGACGAGCGTCGCGTTGCGGATGCCGGCGGGCAGCGTGACGCCGCCTGGGAGCGTCACGTCGCCCTGAAGGCTGCTGATGACGCAGTCGCCCGCGAACTGGGTGTTGACGACGCGGCTCGCGTCGAAGCCCTCGCCGACTCGAACGCGGCCGAAGTCCTCGGCGGTGCAGCCGTTGGCTTTGAGGGTCGTGAGTTCGTCGTCGGTGAGAGAGCGGAGGTTGCTGCAAGAGCAAGAGCAAGGGCAAGAGCAAGTCATGGGGGTCTCCTAGGAGTCGGACGGGTCGGACAGGTCGGACTCGTCAGACGAGTCAGACAAACGCGCAGCGCGCTACGCCAACGCCTGCACCACCTCCGCGCACCGCGCGCAGAGCGTGGGGTGGTCGGCGTCGTCGCCGACGCTGGGCCGAAGGTTCCAGCAGCGCTCGCACTTGGCGTGCGCGGACTTCTTCACGAGCACCTGGAGGCCATCGACCTCGAGCGCCGGCGTCGCGTCGGCGGACTCGCCAGGGCTCAGCGCCACCTCGGAGACGATAAAGAGCGCGGCCAGGTTTTGCTCGTACGGCTGGAGCAGCGCCAGGAGCTTCTCGTTTTGCACGAACAGCTCAACCGACGCCTCCATTGCGCTGCCGATGGTCTTGTCTCCGCTGAGCTTCTCGATCTCGCGGGCGACTTCCGTGCGCACGTCGATGATCCGCTGCCACTTCGCGTCCAGGTTGTCGTCGAGAAGCGGTTCGTCTGCCTGCGGCCACAGGGCAAGGTGCACGCTGGCGACGTCCTCGTCGGCCGTGGCGAGGCAGGCTTCGCGGATGCTGCTCCACACTTCCTCGGCGGTATGCACGAGAAGCGGCGCGCAGAGCTTTGCGAGCGCGAGCAGCACGCGATGCATCACGGTCTGCGACGCGCGGCGCGTCGCGCTGTCCGTCGCGTCGCAGTAAAGGCTGTCCTTGAGGATGTCGAAGTAGAACGCGCTCATCTCGACCGCGCAGAAGTTGTGCAAGATCGAGTACACGCGGTGGAACTCGTACGTCTCGTACGCCCGGGTCGTGCGCGCGATGATCTGCTCGGTCTTGTGCAGCGCCCAGCGATCCAACTCGCTGAGTTGATCGAGCGGTACGCTGTGCCGCGCGGGGTCGAAGTCGCTGAGGTTGCCGAGCAGGTAGCGGAACGTGTTGCGGATGCGCCGGTACGGGTCGGCCATGCGTTGGATCAGGTCGAACGATACGTTCATGTCGTTGCGGTAGTCCGTCGACGAGGTCCAGAGCCGGATGATGTCGCTGCCGAACTTCTTGAGCGCGTCCTCGACGGAGATGAAGTTGCCCAGCGACTTGGACATCTTCTCGCCCTTGTCGTCCACGACAAAGCCGTGGGTGAGCACGGTCTTGAAGGGCGCGCAGTCGTGCGCGGCGAGCGACGGCAGCAGCGAGAGTTGGAACCAGCCGCGGTGTTGGTCGCTGCCTTCGAGATACATGTCCGCCGGGAAGGCGAGCGCGTCGTGGCGCCGGCACACGGAGTTGTGGCTCGAGCCGGACTCGAACCACACGTCGAAGATGTTTGTCTCCTGCTGGAACGAATCCACCGCGCCGCACGCGGGACAGGCCGCTCCTTCACCGAGGAAGTGGGACGCGGGGTTCGTGAACCAACTGTCCGCGCCTTCGACTTCGAACACGGCCTGCACCTTGTCCACGCTCTCCTTCGTAAGGAGCGCTTCGTCGCACTTCGTGCAGTAGAACGCTGGGATCGGCACGCCCCACGAGCGCTGCCGGGAGATGCACCAATCGGGCCGGTCGGCGAGCATGCCGGTGATGCGCTTCTCGCCCCTACGAGGGAATCCATTCGACTTGCTTGACCGTGTCGAGCGCCTTCTGGCGCAGGTCGTTGTGGTCGACCGCGACGAACCATTGCGGCGTGGAGCGGAAGATGACCGGCTCCTTGCAGCGCCAGCAGTGGGGGTACGAATGCGGGAACTTCTCGGACTTGAGCAGGTGGCCCGACGCGTCGAGGTCGGCCGGGATGATCTTGTCGCCTTCGTGGATGTGCTTGCCGGCGTACGGGCCTGCCTCGTCCGTGAAGTGGCCTTGGCCGTCGACCGGGCTGAGGATCTCGATGCCGTACTTCACGCCGGTCATGTAGTCCTCTTGGCCGTGGCCGGGCGCGGTGTGGACGCAGCCGGTGCCGTCTTCCAGCGTGACGTAGTCCGCGAGCACGATGGGGCAGGTGCGGTCGATGAACGCGTGCTTGTACGTGCGGCCTTCGAGTTCCGCGCCCTTGACCGTCCCCAGTTGCTCGATATCGGTGGCGCCCACAAAGCCCAGCACGCGCTCGGCGAGCGCTTCCGCGAGCACGCTCGTCACGACCTGGCCCGTCTTGGGGTGCTTGTAGCGCATCGCCGCGTAGTCGGCCCGGGGGTGCAGTGCGATGGCCATGTTCGCCGGCAGCGTCCACGGGGTGGTGGTCCAGATCAGGCAGTATTGCGGCTCGTCGCCTACGCCTGGGAAGAGATCGGCCAAGCTGTCGGTGAACTCGAAGTTCACGAAGATGGACGGCGAGGTCGCGTCCGCGTATTCCAGCTCCGCTTCGGCGAGCGCGGTCTGGCAGGACATACACCAGTGCACGGGCTTGTTGCCTCGGTACACGAAGCCCTTTTCGACCATCTTGCCGAAGACTTCGAGGATGCCGGCCTCGTACGAGGGCTTGAGCGTGAGGTAGGGGTTGTCCCAGTCGCCGCTCACGCCGAGCGCCTTGAACTGCTTGCGCTGGACGTTGACGTACTTGCTCGCGTACTTCTTGCACAGCACGCGGATCTCGGACTTGGCGAGCGACTCGGCTTCGTCGCCCAGCTCCTGCATGACCTTGTGCTCGATGGGCAGGCCGTGGCAGTCCCACCCCGGCACGTACGGCGAGTCGTGGCCGAGCATGGTGTGGAAGCGGACGACGATGTCTTTGAGGATCTTGTTGAGGCCCGTGCCGATGTGCAGTTCGCCAGTGGGGTAGGGCGGGCCGTCGTGGAGGATGAACTTCTTGTTGCCCGCGCGGGCCTTGCGGATCTGGCCGTAGAGGTCTTCTTTGTCCCACGTCTTGCGGATCTGCGGCTCGCGCTGGAGCAGATTCGCCTTCATGGAGAAGCTGGTTTTCGGCAGGTTGACGGTCTTCTTATAGTCCATCGGATGAGGTCCTGAGAGTGAGAGGAAACCCAACGCGCGGGGCCGGCAGTTCACAGAATCGGATCGCGCCCCTGAGGAACCGCACTAGGCAATACCACCGAGCCCCAAGCGCTCGACGATATCGTTCGCTCGGAGGCCCGACACTCTCACTTTCTTGTTCTTGCTCACTTCGCCGCTCACGATTGTGATGGCCGACGCCGGCACGCCGAGGCGTTTGGCCAGAAGCTTGGCGATGGCCTTGTTGGCCTTCCCCTTCTCCGGCGCGGCCGTGACCGCCACTTTGAGCGCCGACGCGTGAAGGCCGATGATGCCGTCCTTCTTGGCGCCGGGTTTCGCGAGTACGGCCACGACGACGCCACCGTCCGATTCTCGTATGTCCAGGTCCATGCGCCGGATGCCGCGGATGGGATCAATGACCATCGAATTGAAGCCCCAGATGATATCAGCCGCGGCGCGGGCAGTCAATTTATGGAGCGACTTGCAAAACCCCAATAGGCCAAGGCCTCGCGCCTAACATCATGCATGGCGGAGGTGTCGAACGCGGCGCCGCCGAGATGCGAGCGCGGGAGCGCTCCGCTTGTAGTGGCGACCGTTAGGGCGCCCTCTGCGCCGATCGCGATTCGCCACACGAGCGGAAGGCCCTCACGGGCCTACTACAAACGCGACGTCGCCGGCTTGTGGCGCCACAGCACAGGTAGAACAACTGGGGTTTTGCAAGTGGCTCTATGGGCGGGCCAGCCCCTCCGATTCAACGCGTGCAGGTTGTCGCTCAACCCACGCGTCCGCCTGGGCCGGAAGGTTTTCAGACGGCGACTTTTCCGACACTGCCATCCCGGGCTGGTGAGAAATGCGGGCTAGAGCCATTGCACGTTGACGTCGCCCTCTACGCCTCGAATTCAGAGTCGCCAATCACCACGGCTGCGAGTTCGGTCTGCGCACCGCGATCTCGGCGAGGGGGAGACGCGCGCGTGAACCGCCGGGGGCGTGGCGCGGCTCTGTCGTGGAGGCATGGGTCAATTGCCGAGCGCGAGCAACAGGCCTTCCTTGGTCACGAGGAAGAACTTGCCTTCGCCCGCCGCGAGTCCGTCGGGTCGGGGGCGGCCCTCCAGGGGCAGCCGCGCGACGACGTTGCCGTCCTTCACGTCGAGCGCGGCGAACAGGCCTTCCGCGTGGCCCTTCGCGCCCATGCTCTGGGCGTCGCCCGCCGCATAGTATGTGTTCCCTGTGCGTATGGCGGCGCGCACAATCATCGGTACGCGCGTCTCCCACTCCGCGTCGTAGCGGAGCCTGCGCGAGTCTGAACCGGCGATCGAGACGCGGACGATGTCCGTGCCACGCGTGCGCCAAACCGCGCCGACGACGTCTGGGCCCAGAGCGACCAGTGGGCCGCCATGCGCAAAGGGCACGCGGTAGAAGTATTGGGGATGGGGGTCGCTGTAGGTGTGCGGTTTGACCCTTAATCCTTTGGCCTCGCGGCCGGAGACCTCGCGGCCAAACGCTCGCACATTGTAGACGGAGTACCCGCCCCCGCGGCCCCAGGTCGTGGAGACCGAGTCGCCATCCACGGGCATGCCGACGAACAGATAGTCGCCGGCGAGGCAAAGCCGGTTGCCCTGGGCCTGGCCACTGCCGAGCCGCATCTGCCGGAGCGCCCTGTCGCGCTTGATCGCCAGAGGCTGGCCGTACCCGTTGGGAAGGATCAGATACTGGTCCGTAGCGACAATCGCTCCGCGGGGGGCGAGGCCCATCGGCCGGTTCTGTTTCTTGTCCGTGTCCGCCTTCTGGAGGATTTCATCGACGGTGAGTCCGAGCGTATCGTTTTTCGCGACTAGGCGGCCCGTCTTCGCGTCGAGGCCGGCGAGCACGATGCCGTCGTACGAGATACCGCCCGCGCAGACCCAGGCGACACCCTTGTCCACGAGCACGTTCGTGTTGATGGGCATGCGCGATCTGAGACGGCCGTACGCGAGGATGTAGTCGGCCGCGGGCCCGATTCGTCGGCGCCAAGCAAGTTCGCCGTTGCTGGCCTGGACCGCGTACACCCAACCATCGGCCGCGCCGAAGAACAGGGCGCCCAACGCGAAAGTCGGGGCTTCGGTGATCGCGCCGCCGGCGATGAAGCGCCACTTGAGCTGGCCGCTCCGCGCGTCGAACGCCTTCAGTTGGTGCTGGTCGTTGGCCACGAACACCATGCCGTTTGCGATGATCGGCGCGGTGGGCGCGCCGCCCACGAGCGCTTTCCAACAGACCTTTGTCGGTGTCGGCACGGCCTGTTCGGTCGCCGCACTGCGCCCCGTGTCATGGCGGTACGTGGGCCAGTCGCCGCTGCTTACTCCGCGGACCGTGCCGGACCCTTGCACAAAGTCGGGCGCCTCGGCCCGCGGAGATCGCGCCCTCTTGCCAATGGGCGACAACGCCACCAGGCCGGGCACGGTGTGGGAGCAGAAACACTCGTTGGGCAGCACGTAGGTGTACCCGTCGCCGTGAACCGCGCCCGCGACGCACGAGGAACGGAAATCGGGATACCAATACTGCATCTTCGTCTTGGTGTTGAGCATGGCGAGGCCGCCCGAGTAGCAGAGCCAATCCCGGAGCGCCGTCAATCGGACGCAGCGCATCATGGGCCGGTGGCCGATGCGGCCCGTGGTCTTCCCCGTCGCGGCGTCGACCGTCACGAAGTCGGGGAAGCGGCCTTTTTTAGTGGTGTCGTAGATGCCCCCGCCGATCGTCTCGCCCAGGGCAAAGCCGGTGCTGCCCAGCGTCTGGTGTCGCGTCCATGCGATGGAGCCATCGGCCGCGTTGATGGCAAGCGCGTCGCCGGCTTTCTTCCGGCTGTCCCAACGCGACAGCACGTAGAGGCCTCTCCAACCGGCAACGCTTGAGTAGTAGGTGGCGAGCGCCGCGTGCCTTTTCTCCCAGAGGAGTCGGCCGGACGCGAGATCGACGGCCTGGGCGCGTCCGCCCTGGTCGGTGAAGTGGAGGATCACGCGGTCGCCAAGCACCACCGGCGATTCCCAGTTGAGCCGGCCCTTGAGTGGAACCGTCCAGAGCGGCTTTCCGCTTGTCGGGTCGAACGCCCGGAAGCTCCCGCCGGCGATGCCGAGCACCTTGCCGTCTGCAAACGCGAGCCAGCGCCATTTTCCCGGCCCGATCGTGCGCAGGGTTTCGCCCGTAGCGGCGTCCATCACCAGGCATCCTTCGCCCGCGCCGATGTTGAACAGCCAATCGCCATGAGCCGCGACCCAACCCATGTTGCGCGGCGGCTCGCGAAAGCCGGGCGGCACGGGCACGCGTTTCTTCCACAGCAGAAAACCGTTGTCCGCGTCGAACGCGAAGATCATCTGATACTGGATGGTCTGCTTGTCCCGGAAGAACCGCGCGGTCGTCCGCATGTAGTCGGTATAGAAGAAGCGGCCGTTGCAGACGAGCGCGTGGCCCGAATAGTGCGAGCGCGACTTAAGCGGCCCGGCGAGCCATTGCGTCTGGTAGGGGGGGCCGGCGAGCCGGTCCATGGACCGTGGGTTGTTGTCCGCGCCGTGGCGGATGTGGGTCCACTCGTCGATGCCCGGAGGTGGTTGCTTGAACGCGACCAGTGCGTTGCCCACCGTCTTGGTTTTGAAGCGCCTGTCGGAGGAGAGCTTGGCCTTGAGCGTCCCAGGGCGCTGGATGTAGGCGACGCTATCGAGCCCCAGCACGCGAGCGATCTCATCCGCGTCCGGCCCCGCGCTCCCATCGGTGAGCACGAGCAGGTCGACCACGCCGGTCCCGAACGGCAGCCGCTTGCCGCCGCCTTCCATCACGGCGAGTTCTTCGCCGTAGGCTCCGGCTTGGCACAGCTTATGGCGTGCGGCCTCGACCGCTTCCGCGTTCAAGCCCATGATGCGCGAGATGAACCGTCCGTGGTTGACGAGGTCGAGCGCGACGTCGCCGCCGCCCCGGCCCACCACGACCAAGACTCCGCGGTCGCGGCCGGTGGCCGCGACGATCTGCCTGCCTGGGCCTGCGGCCGCGGCGTTCGCCAGTCCCAGAAGGGCCAGCAACCACCCGATACGTTGCATGCCGGGCTTGGATAACCATGTCACCCACGGGCCGTCCATGATCAGTCTCCTTATTGCCATCGCCGCCCGGATCACTCGGGCTTCGAACACCGCGCCCACCGAGCCCGTCTCGGCGGGGCAAGGGCTCCTCAGACTGGCAGGACGCCCTTCAGGTGCAGCAACGATGCCTCAGACGTCGCGTACGGGTCGGGGCTGGCGTCTTGCTCCACGACGAGCCAACTGTCGTAGCCGACCCGTTCGAGTGCGGCGACGACGCGTCCGAAGTCAACCTCGCCTGTGCCAAGCGACGTGAAGTGAGGCACGATGTCGCCCATGGGCCGAAGCTTGGCCGGCTCATCGAACGTAGACGTCTTGACGTCTTTGCAGTGGACCCAGGCGATCTTGTCGGCCCATTTCTCAACGAAGGCTACAGGGTCGTGGAGCGCGAGCACCAAGTGGCCCGTGTCCACGCAGAGCTTCCACCTGGACCAGTCGAGGAGTTCCATGTCTTCCTCGAGCAGTGCGCGGCTGGCCTCGTGGCTCACGACGTAGTGGTTGTGGTAGAGGGGGGTGCAGCCTTCCGCGGCCGCGGCCTCGGCAACCGCATCCCATGCGCGCAGGAGCCGCGTGCGCTCCTCGTCGGTTCGGACGCCCTCCTTTCCAGGCACGGTGCTGTAGATCACGCGGTCGCCGCCGTGCACCTTGGCCCAGCGCGCGTAACGCGTGGTCTGGTCCACGGACTCGGCGAGCCCCGCGTCGTCGATGCGTGGCCCGCCGACAAACACTGCCGGCGCGAGCGGCACGTCTTCCTGCGCGAGGAGGCGGTCGATCTCGCCAAGCCCGTCATAGGTCTTCTCCAGCCAAGCCGGAGCCAACTCGACGCCGTCGTAGCCGAGCGCCCGCGCGGCGGCGAGCACATCGGGCGCGGGCCGATCGCCCCAGCCGCACATGTGAAGCCCAAGTTTGATGCTCATAGCAGGTTCTCCTTCATGGTGTCGTCTTGTGGGAGGATTGCTTGTTTGCCGGATCGCCAGAGGTTATAATATTACCACCATGGTGTATGAAGTCCGAGTCAAGAAGAAGGTGGCTCGCGGTTTGACGAAGCTGCCGGCCAGCGTTCAGAAGCTCTTCTTCCTGCTTCTTGCGGATCTTCAGTCAGAGGGTCCGATCCAGAAGAGTTGGCGGAACTTCTCGCCGCTCGGAAAGGACCGATACCACTGCCACTTGAACCATCGCTACGTGGCCTGCTGGACATGCCGCGATAACGACATCGTGATTGAGGTGTATTATGTTGGCTCTCGTGAAAAAACCCCATATTGAGCTTTCGCTGCATGGCGAGAATGTTGACGAGTTGCTGGCTTGGATCAAGAAGAAGTACGACGTTGCCGTCCTGGCCGCCGAACCGGACGACGAGTTGGTTCCCATTGAAAGCACCGAGTACTGGGCGCAGATGCAGGAGAACCGCGTCGGCAATCTGCTGGCAGGCGCTCGTCTGAAGGCCGGACTGACACAGGCACAGCTTGCGGAAAAGCTGGGCATTCGCCAGAACATGGTCAGCGATTATGAACGCGGCCGTCGAAAGCTTTCGGACGCGATGGCCTCGCGGCTTTGTAAGGTGCTCCGGGTCAAGAAAGGGCATCTGAGGTACGGGGGCGAGCAACCCGCTGAGAGCGTCCGCAACTGTTGAGGTGTGTCTGCTGGCCGATCCCATCGAACTTGTCTCGACGGCGAAGGACGCGCCACTCGCAACGCCCCTGCCAGCCTGAGCCAGCCGATCTGATTCATTTGACGTACGGCGAATACACCGCAGATGGCCTCTGTCCCCGGCGGCCTTATCTCGGCACGATTACTCCCATGACAGAATTCGACGGGACGAGGATGGGCTGGCCGGGCGCATAGTCGAACTCGAATTCGTACTTGCCGATGAGGTTGTGGTCGTTCTCGTTGCCGAGGAACGGATGGCCGGCGGTGAGGAGAACGCAGGTGGCTCTCCCGCGTCTGGCTCCGGGCAGATCGAGGACGAGCGATTGCCAAGCGACGGCCTCGCGGCTGATGAGCACGACGCCGTAACTGTCGGGACGCTTGAACACGACGGCCTTCGCGCCCTCGCTGGCTTCGTTGTCCACGGCCAGCCGCGTCTTGGAGCGGCACCGGGCGTAGATGACGTGCATGGCCCATTCGGGGCGATTGTAGTAGGGCGCGTTCGGGTTGCGAAGCGTGGGGCCTTGGATCTGCGAGAACCAGTAGCCGGTGAAAAGGCACCATTTGTTCGCGCCTAGCACGGCCGGCGATTCCACGAACGTGCGCCACATGTCCGCGACGAGCACGGGCGAGGTGACGGAGGTCATGAACTCGCGGTTGCGCGCGTTGCCCATGCCGAACTCGCTGATGATGATGGGCAACGTGCGGCCGAGGTGTTTCTTCATCAGGGCCGTCACGTTGCGCAGCAGGCCGGGGATGTTGTCGGCCAGTCTCATGCCCGCGGTGACCTCATGCGGCCGTCCTTCGAGCTTCGAATAGCTGTTGATCCGCGGGGTGCGGTAGATGTGAAACTGGAACGCGTCCGCGTACTTGCCCGCGATGCGCAGGAGCGGCTCGTTCCAGTCCGCGCTCCCGGCGCCGTTCATGACGATCTGGATCGACGGGTCGCGGGCCTTCATGGCCTTGACGTATCTGGGGAACGCGTGGGCATACTCTTCGGGCTTGCACGAGCCCACAGGGTCGGGGCCGTACGACTCGTTGCCGATCTCCCAATACTTCACGTTGTAGGGCGTGGGGTGGCCGTTCGCGGCGCGCCGCTTTCCCCAGCGCGTGTCCACGGAGCCGTTGCAGTATTCCACCCAATCCGCCGCGAGTTGCACGCGCTCCGGCGCAGTCTTGAGATACGAGAAGACGTACTTGTGGCGGATGCCGTTGGGATGGTCGTTGGGGTCCACGTTCTCGGGCCGATCCTTCAGGAACGCGGTGGTGATGATGGGGACCATGCCCTCTTGTTCGCAGAAGCGCAGGTATTCATCCACGCCGAACTTGGCGATGCCGCGGCTGGTGCCGTTGTGGTAGTTGATAATGTCCTTGCGCTGGTCGAGCGGGCCGATGGTGTCCTTCCAGTTGAACACGTCCGCGTTGCACCCGCCGGGATAGCGCAGAAAGGTGATGCGCATGGGCCGCACGCGCTTGAGGAACTCGTCCTGAAACTTGCCGCGCGAGGAATCGTACGGCGCGGTCAAGTTCTGCGTGTTGATGTTGTTGCCGAAGATCAAGGGGCTGACAGGCGCTTCGGCCGCGGCGGCCTTGAGGTGAACAGGCTTGGCTTGGACCGCGCTCACCCGAATCTGCCGTACTCGTTCTCGGAGGCTGGCGATCTCGTACGCCCGGTCGTTGAGCGCCGCGCCTTTCAGTTTCGTCAGTCCGGCTTCGAGTTGTTTCGCCCTGGCCCCCAAGGCCCGGGCAAGTTGCGCCTTGAAGTCGTCCGCGGGCTGCGGTGCTTTCTGATCCGGTCGCAGGCGGGAGGCAAGAACGGCCTTCCTCACCGCCGCGTTCCAGTACCGGCGCGGCACGTACTTGTGCCCGGCGAAAACCTGAATGATGCCGCCGTTGAGGCATTTGACGACGAGCGCGTCCGCGTCCAGATTCGCGAACATCTCTCGCTCTTGCCGCACCAGGAATCGCTCCAAGGCCTGCTGGTTGGGGAACCGCGGGTCTACGCTCACGACCAACCCGGCCCAACTCGCCTTGCCGGTGCACTCCTGCATGCCGATGGTGACAGTGGCCCGTTGGAGGTCCTTGGGCATCTGCATGACGTAGCGGTGGCGCTCCCAGTCGAAGGTGCCGGCGAAGTCGCTGTATGCGGTGCTCGAGTAGTGCGCCTTGCTCTCGCTCTTGGCCTTCCAACTGAGCATGGACTTCGCGTTGTAGTAATGCTGCGCGCCGGTCTTCACGTTCTCCGCCTTGCGCCACACCTCCAACAGCACGGGCTTGCCCGCGATGCGCTCGACCGGCAACGGCACGGACAGATTGCCCGACACCGGCACGCGCGTTTCCATGGTGAGTGCGGGGATGCCGCCGGGGCCTTGCGTGCGAGAGAGCTTCAAGGCCGGCGGCCTGCCGCCGCGCCAGGCCGGCAACTTGATGTCGCTGAAGTCTTCCCTGAAGATGATCTCGCGTTTGCGTTCTTGCGCGCATGCCGTCGCCATTGCCAGGGCAAGGATCGGGAGGCCAAGTCTAGGGGTTCTTAACATAGTTTCTTCTCCTACACGCGCCAGAGCCGCAGGCCACAGAGAACACAGTGGCCACAGAGGGCGACCCCGAAAAGGGGATGTTTAGGACTCTTCTCTGTGCTCTCGGCGTGCTCTGTGGCTCCAAAAGATCTCCGCGTGGTGCGAAGATGCGTCAGCTTGGGACTCTGACGCTCTTCGTGAAATGTCATCATCTTGACGTGCGCGGCATCGTTGTCGAGGAACTCGGCGACCCAATCATGGTAGCGCAAAAGCATGTGGCAAAGCCACTGCCAGAGCCGTTGGCGCGCGTCCTGGCACCGCGCGCCGAAGGGCCCACGCTTTTTCGCAGACTCCCCGGCGAGATAAGGGCGGCTGCGCCGCAGTTCCTACTCGTCCTCCATGTCGTGCGGTTAGCCCGTCAACACAAATGTAGCGACCACCTGTTGTCGACGCGTGCGGCGCGACGTGGTGAGGCTCGTAGTAGGGCGATTCATCGCCCTCGAATGTCTATGAGCCCGCGTCAGAGACGGGCGATAAATCGCCCTACTACCAACGAGCGGCGTGCCTTCGCGGCCAGCAACCGCGACAGAAAACAAAAAGTTGCGCGGTATGCGCTCTCTCTCGACAGCGTATTGTGTCTCGCGATCCTAATACGCAATACGGAATAATGGTGCTCGAGTCGGGCTCCCACCCACGTTGGTGCGGCAAACGCCTCGCGTGGGCGGTGAAGGTGGCGGACAGCCGGTTCGCTGAAGACGGCGCTCACGCCCCCGTGTTGTGAAACGCGACATAGCCAGCCGTGGCGCCGCCGTCGACGACCAGGATTGAGCCCGTGACGAACGACGCCTCGTCGGACGCCAGGAACAGCGCGGCATTCGCGATCTCCTCGGGCCGCGCCACACGACCCAGCGGGTACAGCCCTCCGACCTTGTCCAGCACCTTCGGATCGGCTTCGAGCATGGGATCCCAAGACTCTGTCTGCGTGCTCCCCGGGCAGAGCACGTTGAGCCGGACGTTGTGCTTGCCGTACTGCGTAGCCAGGCTGCGTGTCAGGCTGATGATCGCGCCTTTCGCCGCGGAGTAGACGTGGTCCGCGCCGAATCCCATCAGCGCGTTGATCGACGACAGATTCACGATACTGCCCGCGCGTTGATCCACCATGGACGGCAGAACGGCTTGGCAGCAGAGCCACGTGCCCTTCACGGCCACGTCCATGTTCGGAGCCCACGTGTTGTCCTGCACGGCGTGGACTGAGCAGATCGCGTTGTTCACGAGGATGTCGATGCGGCCAAACAGCCCGAGTGCGAAGTCGACCATGCCGCGCACCTGGTCCTCCCGCGACACGTCACAAGGGCAGAAGTGCGCGGCGCCGCCGGCCGCGCGGATGTCTTCCACGACCGCGCCTCCTGTGGATGCGTCCAGGTCAGCAACAGCGACGCGTGCGCCCTCGGCGGCAAAGCGCGCGGCCACGGCACGGCCAATGCCGCGGCCCGCCCCTGTCACGATGGCGACCTTGTCTGCAAGACGCATGGCAAATTCTCCCTCTCAGACGACGGCAGTCCCGGCCTCAAACGCTGAAGTTCGGGGATCATCATACGCAATTCGTGCTTGGCAAGTCATGCGGGATGAGAGCGCTGTGGCGCCAGACGGGGGGCCACGCGGCCTGGAAGCCTGAAGTGCTATGCGACTTCCATGTTAACAGCCCGTCAATAAAGTCGTCCGTCGCGAGAAGGAGGGATTGGGGCCGAGATCGAGGCGCGAAATCGCAGGCGAATTGGGAGATTCGTCGAGATTTCGCAACGAAGAGATCGGCCCCAAGGGCCCGTCGTAGCAGGACAGCACTTTGTTGACGGGCTGTTAACGGCATCGAGCACGCTCCGCCGCGCATTCTCTGAACCAACTGACAGCGCCATATCTGCTTCCTCATCACGAACGGCGATAGCTCGCGGCAGTTTCAAACAGGGCGACCACGTTTTCAGGCGGCGTGCCGGCCTGGATCGCGTGAGACGGCCCGAGGATGTAGCCGCCGTTGTGCGCGAGGACCTCGATGCGCTCGATGACCTCGCGCCTCACGTCCTCAGCGCTTCCGAAGGGCAGCGTGGTCTGCACGTCGATGCCGCCCTCGAAGCAAAGCCTGTCTCTGTACTTCTGCTTCAGGGTTCGCGCATCCATGCTGCCGGCGCTAAATTGAAGCGCTTGGAGGACGTCGATTCCCATGTCGATCAGGCCAGGCGCCGCGTCCATCACGTCGCCATCGGAATGATACATCACCTTCACGCCGAATTCGTGGAGGGCCGCGTTCATCCTGACGTGA
>JAJRTI010000719.1 GCA_024278415.1 Planctomycetota bacterium
GCTCGTTCGCCCGCTGACGCGACCGAACGAGCTTGCACTGGGCTATGTTGTGATGCGCCTTCGGCGCATGTGCATTCTGCGCCGGCGCACCACGGGAATGAACGCCCAGTTTACTACGTACGTTCAGACCTGCACCCCTAACTAAGCGCCATTGCGCCGTGCGGCGGGCACGGCAGGCGCGCGGTGGAGCGTGCCGTCCTCGTGCACTCGCCGCCAATCCGCTTGATCCCGAAGACTCGAAATCCCCCGCCTTGACACCGTTGGCAGAGAGGCCAATAATGCCCCCTGCGAGCTAGCCCGCCTGGGCTCGTGAGAAATACGGCTTGGCTTTCAAGCCACCCGCGGCGGACGGCCTCGTCCGCCGATGTGGCGAACGCCCTCCCGCGCGTTGAAACTCCGTCGGGCCGAACGTCGCTATCACACAGCACAACCTTGTGCCTCCGCCCGGGCTCGCCGCCAATGAGGAACCACATCATGAGATGGGCTCGACTCGCCTTGTGTTGCGCGCTTGTGTGTTTGTTGGCATGCACGGCCACGGCCGCAACAGGCAAGGGAGGAGCACAGATGGAGGAGTCGGCAGTCATCTACAACGGCATCCGCCTCCCACCGCTGTGGCCTCCGCAGAGGCAGACGCTCTCTCTCGAACCTGAGACGCCCCCTTACCTCAAGTCCCCGCCCGAAGTGATCGTCATCGACGTGGGCCGCCAACTGTTCGTGGACGACTTCCTCATCGAGCACACCACGCTACGCCGGACCTTTCATCTGCCCAAGTATCACCCCGCGAGTCCGGTGCTGAAGGCCGACAAGAAATGGGAGCACGAGTCCGACGGGCCCAAGCGCGGCCCTCTGGCGATGTGCTTCAGCGGCGGAGTCTGGTACGATCCCGCGGACAAGCTCTTCAAGGCGTGGTACCACGCGGACTACAGCAAGCAGTACCTCTGCTACGCAACGTCGAAGGACGGCATCCACTGGGACAAGCCCGCGCTCGACGTTGTGCCTGGGACGAACATCGTGCTCAAGAGCCCTGGCGGAGCCCGCGTCGTGTGGCTCGACCTCGAGGAGACCGATGCGAGCCGACGATACAAGCTGATCACGACGCGGGGCGGCGCGGACCTCATCAAGCCCGACCAGAAGTGGTGGGGCAGTCGGTGTTCGTACTTCGTCCACGCGTCCCCTGACGGAATACACTGGAGCGAGCCCATCGTCAGGAGCGGCCCGACCGGCGACCGGAACTCGGCCTTCTACAATCCGTTCCGCAAAGTGTGGGTATACAGCATCCGCGAATACTCACCCTTTGGCGGGCCCAAAGGGCCGGTGCGCTGCCGCCGGTACTGGGAGAGCCCCGACTTGGTCGCCGGCCTCCCTTGGAAATACCGAGAGCCGCCCCTGTGGGTCGGTGCGGACAATCTCGACCGCCAACCGCCAACGTATACGATTCGCCCCGAACTCTACAACCTCGACGCCGCGCCGTACGAGAGCGTGCTCCTCGGCTTCTTCACCATCATGCGCGGCTATGCGGACAAGGCCATCTTCCGTCCCAAGATCAACGAAGTCTGCCTCGGATTCAGCCGCGACGGCTTCCACTGGTCCCGGCCCGACCGGCGCTCGGCCTTCCCGGTCTCTGAGAACAAGGGCGACTGGAATTGGGGCAACGTCCAGTCCGTAGGCGGCGGCTGCCTGGTCGTGGGCGATCAGCTCTACTTCTACGTCAGCGGCCGCAAAGGCGCAGCCCCCTACTTCCACGACGCCGGCGGCAGCACCGGCCTCGCCACCCTTCGCCGCGACGGGTTCGCATCCATGGACGCCGACGCCCAGGAAGGCACGCTCACGACCCGGCCGCTGCGCTTCAGCGGCAAGCACCTGTTCGTCAACGCATGCGTAGTAGATGATGGCGCGCTGACTGCCGAGGTCCTCGATCTGGATGGCCGGCCGATCGCCCCGTTCACCCCAGCCAACTGCGAACCCGTCAAGAGCGACCGCACGCTCGCGGCAGTTCGCTGGCGCGGCGCTTCCGACCTATCGTCCATCTCCGGCCGGTCCGTGAAACTCCGCTTCCACCTCCGACGAGGCCGCATCTACTCCTTCTGGGTCAGCCCCGACGCGTCCGGCGCGAGCCATGGATACGTAGCCGCCGGCGGGCCAGGCTTCACCGGGCCAACGGATACCGTGGGCGTGGATGGATACGGGCAGTGACTTGCGCCCTGTCGGGCCCGCAAAGCGGTCAGTGATACTCCAGCACCCCGGCTCGCGCCTCGACCTGATAGCGCTTGCCGGCCTCGGTGACGCCTTCCCCGACGAGCGTATCGTCAAACCGGAAGAGCGCGGACGTGTCGCGGTCCACCGCCAAACCGCGGCGCGGGGGATCAAAGTCCGCGACGTAGCGCGGGGTGCGCGAAATGCGCAGGTCGTCGATGCAGGCCTGGGCCGGGCAGCGGCCGGTGTTGAGGCTCCCCACCTGCACCACGTAGGGCGAGTCCGCCTCCAGGCGCACGGACTTGTCTTCGCCAAGCCGCTCCGGCTTGCTCACCCTGCACGGCCCGGACGCGCGCTTGCCGTCCACGTACACCCGCAGCCAATCCGCCGGCGCGGCGTCGGCGTCCCACACGACCGCGACGTGACGCCACACACCGACGCGCCAGCCAGCCCCGTGAACCTTGAACGCGCACGACCAGTTCACGTAGTTGCGCGACGTGATGCTCGCGACCATCGAGCCGTACGCGTCCATGTGAATGAGCGACAGGCTCGATTGGTTGGTGTTGCGCGGGTGCTGCCGGCGCATGACGCCGAAGTGCAGGAACGCGCGCCGCGCTTGCCGATACTCGCTCTTCTGCCCCGGCGGGGGCCAATCGCCCGGCCACGACGGTTTGAGCCAGAACTCGACCGTGCCCGTGCGCGAACGGAAGAGCCGCGCCGGCTCCTTGCCTCGCTCCACGACCACAGCCGCGGGGAAATAGGCCGCGCCGCGCAGGCTGGGCGAGGGCCGCGCAGCGTCGCCCGGCGCGAAAACGCTGCCCACCTTCGGCGCGCCGACCCACCCTCCGAACCGGACCCAACGCTGCCATTCGCCCTCGTCGCTCCGAAGCACAAGGCGAATGCCGCCGGCCGCGCATTGCTCCTCGAACGCAACCGAGCGCTGCTCCTCTGGCCGCCATCGGTAGAACACGCGCCGGCTGCGCAGCAGATCCTTGCGCGCCTGGAGCTTGCCCTTGGGGCCATACGCCTCCGCGGCCAACACGACGTTGTGCAGCACTTGGCTCGCCTGCACGTCGACGCGCAAGTCGGCCACCGTGGCGATGCGGTCGTCCAGGGTGCGCACGGCCGTCTTCATGCCGGCCACCTCGATGGTTGCGGAGGGCTCGTAGCCCTGCTTGCCGGCCCACACGATCTGCCGGAAGCCCTTCACGTCGTGGAAATCGGCCGCGGTCTGCGGTTGCGTGGAGCTGTTTTCGGCCTCTCCGCCGGCGGTCGCACAGCTCCGACACAAGTTCGCATACCAGCGCGAGCGAGCCTGCGTCGCGCCGAGCGAGGCGATCGGGATTCTCATCTCCAACTCCCACCGCGCACCTTGAGTGGCCGCCTTGGCCTCCAGGCCTTCGCAACGCCACTCGTAGTCCTTGCGCCAGAACTTCACCTCGCCCCTCGGTTCGAGCCGGCATCGTTGATGCCGTACCTTGCCGGTTGAATCGACCATAAAGTGCACGTAATCTCCGCGCAGATCGGGCGGCATGAGGAACACCTCGACCCCGTCGGACGCGGCTGGCTCGTCGCCCGGCGACCAGCAGGTGAAGCCAACATAAAGGTTTGCGTCGTCGTAGAGCAGGCGCGCGCGCGTGTGCGCGCGGGCCACGGCCACCCCGCGCTGATGCACAAAGAAGCTCTCGATGGGATACGCGCGCGCCCACGCGGCTTCGTTCAGCCGGCCGTCAAGCGCGATTTTGCTAGCGGTCCTGACGGCGCGAAGCAAGCGGCGGTTGTCGAGCAGTTCGACGATCTCCTTGGGCGCGGCTCCGAGCGAGCCCAGCTCCTTCAGCTCCTTGCGCGTCTGCTTGAGGCGCTTCACCAGGGGCGCCATATCCACGTCCCAGCCCGGCATGAACGCGCGCCAGCCGTCGGCCCACTTGTTGCGTCCGCGGGTCTGGAGGATCGGATCGTCAGGCCGCTCGGCCGCGAGCTTCGCGAAGTCGGCCTTCGCCTGCTCGACGAGCGCGAGCCCGCGCGCGATCTCGGCTTCCGCGCCGGCGACGTCTTGGGCCTTGGCCCGCTCGCGTGCGCGCATGTTTGCCGCGCGCGCCTTGGCCCACCACGTGCAGGAATGGTACACCTCGCGCAGATACACGAACCGGCGGAACGCGAAGTCGTCCATGCCGAGTTGGCCTCCCGTGGCTTGGCGCTTGGCCCACAGCTCGTCGAGCGCGCGGGCGCCCCGCTCGGCCATCGCCGCCTGCTCGGCCACGCGCTTCGAGTTCGTGAGCACGTTCGCGTCATTGCCGCGGATGCGCTCGAAGATCTGCCAGGGATCCATGTTCTGCATGAGCGCGGTCGTGATCGCCGGCGCGGCCTCGCGGCCGAAGAGGTTGCGGATCACGTGTGGGTAGACCAGGCGGAAGATGTCGCCCTGGGGCTCGCCGTGCGCGACTTGCTCCGCTCCGGGCCGGCCAGCCCACCCGCTCGCGCCGGGTGCGCGCGTGTTCCACGAGTATTCCCGCACGGCCAACCCTTGGAGCGGCGCGAACACCTCCCCGCGCGGCTGGGAATACATCACGTCGCGCGGGCTCGCGTAGAACGTGCCGGCCCAGCGCGGCCCCTCGCTCAGGAACGGCTTCCACGTCTTGCCCGGGAAACCGTACCAGATGAACACGCCGCGCTTGGGCCCGATGATCTCCCGGAACCGTTGCACGACATCAGGCGTGGTCTCGCGGATGCAGAACGTGGCGTCCTGGGGGATCTCCTTGGAGAGCCGGCGCCAAAAGGTTTCGTACTTCGCGGTGAGTTGGCGTGCGCGCTCCTCGACGGCCGGCCCGCCGCCGTACTTGGCCGTGAGCGCGCGCACGCAGGCGTCGTGGACGAGCACGTAAATGCCATAGGGGTAGAACGTGAAGTGTACGCGCACGTCCGGCGCGGCGCGCTTGAGCGCGTCGTAGTAGATACGATGCTTGTGCACGACGGCTGACACGTAGTCGTCGCCCCAGCGCTGGCGGCAGCGCTCGCATCGCTCGTTCCAGCGCGTGGGGTTCTCGAAGCCGCCGGTGTCGGTGTCGTGGAACCCCACGTCGGTGATGCCGAGCGCCTGGACCATCGCCGCCAGATCCGCCGCGGTTTCCCGGCGCAACTTGTCCATAGACCAGCAACGAATCCACACGGGGTAACGGCCTGCCGGCAGACATGGGCGTCCGACTTCCGGATGTTTCGAGACGAGTGCGACGAACGGATGTTCCGCATAGATCATCGCGCCGATGCCGCGGTCCTTGCCGTATTCGATGGCCTCCCGGATCAGCGCCTGCGACGCGGGCGGCGTGCGCTGCATCCACTTGAAGTAAAACGAGTATTGCAGGTATCCGACCTTCCATCGGAGCAGGCGATCGTAGTGGGCCTGGAGCGCGGCAAGGTACCGCTTGCGGAACGTCAGGCTCGACGCGCCATTGCGCGCCTTGCTCACGAGGTCGTGGATCTCCGGGATCGTGCTGGAGCCGGCCCGGGACCCGCTGAGCGGACAGAGGATGTAGTCCGGCCAATCGCGCACCACCGCCTCGCGCCACACGACGCGGCCGTCTTGCTTGGCAAGCAGTTCCGCAAACGTGACGCAGGCGTAGAGCGTGCCGATCGCGTCTCGGCCGAGCAGCTCGATGCGCTCCTTGGACGGCTTGATGCAGTACCCGCGCTCGTGCGCCGGCGCGGTGTTGGGCCGCGTCGCGACCACGATGGGCGTGCGGCCTTCGGGCGCAGCCGTACCGATGGGCAGCGGCCGAGCGCCGCGCTTGGCGAGCGCGGCGTTGATCCACTCCGCGCCAATGCGCGCCTGCTTGCAGGCGCCGGGCATGAGCACAATCGCCGCGCCGGCGAGGGGCCGGTTCACGCGCGTGAGCCGAATCTCCTTCGGCATGGGCACGATGTCCAGCTCCTCCCAGACGGAGGGACCGGCGAACGTGCAGGACGAGAACAGGACCAGCGCAAGGAGCCTTGTGCCGCAGATCGTCGTCATGGTTGCCTTTCCTTCTTCTCGAACGGAACGCACTGACGTGCGCGCTACAAGCGAAGTGTGCGTGCTCGTAGCACGCTCGTAAGAGCGTGCCCTTCTGCCTGTTCACCGCGCGAGATACGCACTGACGTGCGTGGCGTGCGACAAACCTGAGAGGGCGACGCTCCGCGATTGCGGAATCCTCATCTTGCTGCATCGCTGGCCACGCTTGCTCCGGAAGCTTTGCCAGACCATCGCCTCACGCCCGACCACGCGAACCTGACGCCGAACGCGACGAGGCCCGCGCCGCACGCGGCGATGATGAAGCGGAACGGCGCGTCGCCGACAAGCGACCTGCCGAACGCGAGCACTGTGGACACGAGCGTGAACCACACGACGTCGGCCATGATGTGGCCGAAGCCGAACGTGGCCAGCCCTGCGAAGCCGCGCTTCAGGCTCAAGCCCACGTAGCTCACCCCGATCGTGGCCCACCAGAAAAGCCAATACGGGTTCACCACCGCGGTCACCACGCCCGCGACAATGGGGTGCACCGACGGCTCCGATGCCGCACCGCTCGCGAGCGACACCGACCGCGAGGCCATGAGCGTGAGTGCGCCGAACGCAATAAGCGCCGCGCCGCCGAGCAGACCGATCCACGCGAGCACCTTGTCCCGGCTCAACCACTTGCCAAGGCCGCCCACCAGCGCGGCGATCACCGCGGCTTCCGTGATGCCATGCCCAAGCACGACTAATGGCCCTGCCCACGCACCGAACTCCGGCACGTACGCGACCGTGGCCATGAACATGGGCCCGGGCACAAGCGCGCCAGAGAAGCCAATGAGGAACGCGCTAATCAGAATGCCGCGGAGGGAGTTCATATGGTGTGTTGTAGCGCGGGGGGCCGTGTGCAGAGGATTGTACTGGATTGGAAGAAGCTTGGCGAACGGGGGCGTAAAACGTAAAGACGTAAAACGTAACCAGGCAGCTCGTGAGAAGATGCGCGCTTCACGCTTTACGTTTTACGTTTTACGTCTTCACGCCTTACGTCTTTACGTTTCACTCCTCGCCTGGCATACTACGCGCCCTCTTTTGGGAACACGAGCCATTCCCCTTTTCCCCCTCATCCGCCTCGGAGGATCCGACACATGGCTAAGGCCAAGAAGACCGCCCGCAAGCGTACGCCCAGGAAGAAGCTCAAGGTCGCCATTATCGGCGCGGGCGGCCGCGCGGTCAGCACGCATTACCCCGCGCTCGACGCCATGAAGGACGTGGAGATCGCGGCCGTGTGCGAACTGGACGCGGAACGCATGAACAAGGTGTGCGACCAGTTCAAGATCGAAGGCCGCTACTCGGACTACAAGCAGATGGTCGAGGAGACCGCGCCGGACGCGGTGTACGCGATCATGCCGCCGCAGGTCCTTTACGGCGTGGTGGCCGATCTGCTCGAGATGAAGCAAAACGTGTTCATTGAGAAACCGCCCGCGGTCAGCAGCGAGCAGACGCGGCAGATGGCGATCCTTGCCGAGAAACACGGCGCCATCACCGGCGTCACGTTCCAACGCCGCTTCTCGCCGGTGCTCGTGAAAGCCAAGAAGATGTGCGAGGAACGCGGGGACCTCCACTCCTGCGTCGCCACGTTTTACAAGAACGCCCTCGGTGGCGCGCCATACTACAAAGGAGCCATGGACATCCTCACCTGCGACGCGATCCACGCGGTCGACACCCTACGCTGGATGGCTGGCGGCGAGGTCAAGAGCGTGGCGAGCGACGTGCGCCGGCTCCATGCCACGCACTACACGAGCCACTTCGCGCTCGTCACCTTCGACTCCGGCGCCACGGGCATTCTGCAAACGAACTGGATGACCGGCCGGCGCTTCTTCACCGTCGAGATGCACGCGCCCGGCATCTCCGCGTTCATGGACCCGGAGGAAGGCGGCAACATTTACGCGGACGGCAAACTCGATCCCCTGGCCGCGCTCGGCCCCGCAGAAGCTGCCGGCGGACCCGAACCCTGGCGCGCATACGGCGGGTACGACACGAACCTCCACTTCATGGATTGCCTCCGCAAGAAGAAGCAGCCCCAGACCTGTTTCGAGGACGCGGTCAAGACCATGGAACTCATAGACAAGATCTACGCGTCGCAAATCTGATCCGCTAAGACTCCGCGTGCGGGGGCTGTCGGTGGGCTCGTTTGCTAACGTTCCGTATTGCGTATTGCGTATTGCGTATTGCGTATTCCGTATTGATCCGTATTCAACGCGCGAACCGAGATACGGAATACGCAATACGAAATACACCTCACGAAGTTGCTCCAGGAGCAACCGAATGCCTCAGCAGTCTTCCACGCGTGTCCCCCAATCCACGGCCCTCTTCGACCGCGCGCTTGAGCTGATGCCCGCCGGCACGCAACTCATCAGCCGTCGGCCGTCCATGTTCGCACGGGGCATCACGCCCATCTACGCGGAGCGCGCGAAGGGCTCGCACATCTGGGACGTGGACGGCGGCGAGTACATCGACTGGGGCTCCTCGTGCGGCGCGATCATCCTCGGCTACGCCCACGCCGCGGTCGACGCGGCCGTGAAGGAGCAGATCGACCGCGGCACGATCTACACGATCAACAGCGAGTTGGAGATCGAGTTGGCCGAAGACCTGATTCGCACGATCCCCTGCGCGGAGATGGTGCGCTACACCAAGGGCGGAGGCGAGGCCTGCGCGCTCGCGGTGCGCATCGCTCGCGGCGCGACCGGCCGGGACAAGATCCTTTTCTGCGGGTACCACGGGTGGCACGACTGGTACATCGCCGCGGGCCTGTCCCAGGGCACGCTCGACGCGCACCTCTTCCCGGGCATCGACCCCATCGGAGTGCCCCAGGCGCTCGCGGGCACGATCGAGCCCTTCGAGTACGGCGCCATCGACAGTCTCCAGCAGCGCCTCGACGCTAACCAAGGCGAGGTCGCGGCAATCATCATGGAGCCCATTCGCTCGCAAGTGCCCCCCGAGGGCTACCTCCAGGCCGTACGCGAGATGGCGACCGACTACGGCGCCGTGCTCATCTTCGACGAGGTGTCGACCGGCCTGCGCCCCGCGCTCGGCGGCGCACAGGAACGCCTCGGCGTGACGCCCGACATGGCCGCATTCGCCAAGAGCATGTCCAA
>JAJRTI010000720.1 GCA_024278415.1 Planctomycetota bacterium
GCCGCGTTCATGGCCATAGGCTTCTCGCACAGCACGTGCTTGCCCGCGGCCGCGGCGAGCTGCGTCTGCTCCAGGTGCAGCGAGGGCGGGGTCGCAATATAGATTGCGTCCACTTCCGGGTCCGCAACGAGCGCGTTGTAGTCCGAGTAGTAGCGCTTCAGACCAAACTGGCTGGCGAACGCGGCCATTTCGTCCGCGTCGCGGCGCATGCCGGCAACGAGTTCGCAGTTGTCCAGCTTGAGCATGCAGGGCGCGACGGCCTTGCGGCAAATGTCGCCGCAGCCGACGATGCCCCAGCGGACGGGTTGCATGATGGGATTCTCCAAGCGTGACCTGTCGTGTCGTGTCACGGCTCTCAAGTAACTCGCGGCGGACGGCCACGTCCGCCGCTGTGGTCGTCCAGCCCTCGTTGCGCTGGACGTGGCCGTCCAGCGCGAGTCACGACCAATGGCTTCGGGCGAGGGGATCATTCCGGAGTTCGCGAACTCCGGGATGCCCCCCCCCGCTCCGGTCATGGACGTCCAGCACCAGAGCGCATCGCGACCTACTGCACGTCAAACGCGAACAGATGCGCTTGGTCCGCGCCCCACGTCGCGGTGGGCACGAGCCGCACCGCGGTCGTCTCCACGTCAAGCGGCACGCGCACGAGGCGCTGGTAGTTATTGTTCTCTTCGTGCGCGGTCGTCCACGAGCCGTCGGGAGTCTTAACGTCGATGCGGAAGCCCCTGACCATCGTCTCCGGCACGGAGCGCATGGGCAGGTCGATCGGATAGCTGCTCGGCAGGTTCAGCCGGTAGCGGTTGAGGTCGCTGTCGAAAGTCATGCGCGCCTGGCTCAGCTTCGTGGGCGCATCGAACGCGTACTCGATCCAGCCGTCGAGCGCAACCGTGCATCCGTTGTCGTCGTCGCCGATGGGCCGGTCGTGGCCGTTGCGGAGCGGTTCGGGATCGCCTTCGGACGCGGTGAGCGCCGCGGCCTTCGACACCGCGGGGATCTCCCGCGCGTTGAACGGCAGGTAGCAGTCGTCGTCCATGAGCGTCTGCTTCAGCTCTTGCACGTGCGACTCGTACACGCCGCGGGGCGGGACGCCCTCGCGCGCGGCGATGGCCGCGGCCGTGCCGGCGGCCTGGCCGAGTGTGCCGCAGGTGGCGATGACGCGCGAGCTGCTCATGGCCGCGTGCGTCGCGCTGATGTTGCGCCCGGCGAAGAAGAGGTTCTCGATGTTGCGCGAGTACACGCAACGGTACGGGATGCCGTACGGCGAGGGGGCCTTGTGGAAGATCGTCGGCGGCCCAGGGTGGCGGAAGCCGGCCGGGTGGTGGTCGTCCATGGACCAGCCGCCGTACGCGATCAGGTCGTCGAACTTGCCCTCCGCGCGCACGTCGTTCTGCGTGAGGATGTGGTCGCCCACGTAGCGCCGGCTCTCGCGCTTGCCGGGCAGCATGCCGATCCATTCGAGCGTCCAGTTCTCCGCGCCGTGGTCGCCGCGGTTCTTGATGTGGTCCCACACGCCGTACGCGATCTTGAGCAACTCATCGCGCAACATCTCCGTGTCGTGGATACTGTCGTGCTCGCCGCCCAGCTCGATCCACCAGAAATTCGTCTTGGCCGGGTCGTGGCTGCGGTGCGGCAAGTCGTCGTCGGTCTCGAAGGTGTACGCCCACTCCGGCGGCGTGAACGGCTGGGGCCGGTCCGCCTCGCGGGCTTGGATGAGGCAACTCATGCCCATGGTCTTCTTGTCCGCGGCTTCGGGCTCGATGTCTTCGTTGAATTCGCTCGCGGCCTCGCGGCCGATGCGGAACTCCGCGCCGGACAGCGGCGCCAGGATGCTGTCGCCAGAGCAGTCCGCGAAGTAGTCGGCCTCGACCGTGTGCCAAGTCTCGCTCGTGAGCTGCCAGGCCTTGACGGACTTGACGCGGTTGCCGTCCATGGCCGCGGCGTTGCACGAGCAGTTGAGCAGCAGCGAGAGGTTCTCTTGGTAGCGAGCGAAGCCGTAGAGGATCGTGTCCCAAACCGTCCAGTTCTGGCCGGGGTTGAGGTAGAAGTTCTCCAGCGCGAGTTCCTCGACGATGCCGGTCTCCTTGTTGTTCGGCCCATGCGCTCCGCACACGTGCATGCGAATCTCGCTGGACGCATTTCCGCCCAGCACGGGCCGGTCTTGGATGAGGATCACTTGCGCACCGTGCCGCGCGGCTGCGACGGCCGCGGCGAGCCCGGCGAGGCCTCCGCCGACAACGCAAAAGTCGACCTTGTGGTTCACGTGTCGCATGAACGAAGCTCCTTGGGTCTCGGGCTGCTCTTTACCCACAACTTGAAGCGGGATACCACAGGCAAGTCCTGTGGTCGCTCATGTTGGTCATCTACAAAGACGACGCACCGCCTCTGGAGATGCTACGGGCTTGGCCCGTGGAGTCTCACGCTTCCGCGGCAGGCAACCTAACGATCCACTGGCCAAATTCGTTGTATGTCTTGCCCTCGCGGGGTAGATGACCAGCGTCAGTATCCATTGCGCAAGGCAGTGGCATGGGAAGCTGGGATGTGGGTAAAAAGCAGGGTCTCGGGTTGGGGGGGAGGATAGGTTTGCCAGTAAAGCCGAGGCGGTGCGCGCGTGTCAAGTCCCGAACCGCGGGGACGCGAACCGGAAGCCGCCGAAGGCAGATCGGTTCGTGTGCCCAGACAGCAAGCCGCCTGGCTTCTGGGCGCGTTTCACAGCAAGACATGTTACGATGGTACGCGTGCTGTGCGCATCGTGAGACACCCGCGGAGGACAATGCCATGCGAGCACGTGTTGCCCCCTGTGTGCTGCCAATTTCGGCTGGCCAAAAGTGGAAGGGAGTGGCTGTACCCTATCCCGCGGTCCCTGTTCCGACGGCAAGTCGATCGTCGCACTCACATCTCTTGAAGGCGTGGAAGGAATGTCGCCATGAACAACCACCGCTCGCTCCTGTCTGCCGTCGCGTTGTTGTCCAGCCTGTCAGCAAGCGCACAGATCATCATCGACGAGTCGACTATCGGCGCGTCTGCCATGATCCCTGCCCAGGGTGAGACCGTCACGTGGCTCATCCCGATCCTGAACGACGGAAAAGAGCGCTGGCAAGGGAAGGCGCGCGTGACGATGCGAGTGGCGCGCCGCGGTCAGACGCTGGCAAAGCCGGTGGAGAAACTTCTATCACTGGATCTCGGGCCGGGAGAGCGCAGGGACGCGCGCTTCGCATGGACCCCGGCGCGGAACGGCTGGTTCAATCTCGTCTTCGAACTCGACGAGCCCTACTGCCGCGTGACCCGGAGCGTCGCCGTAACCGCGAGACGCCTGTACTTCGTCTGGTTCGGCAGCCCGAAGGCGTTCCAGTGGTGCAACGTACCCACCACGGTCAAACTTGAGGAGGAGTCGTGGTGGCTGCGCCGAGGCGCGATACCGGCCGCCTGGAAGGGCGGGGTCTGTTACAAGAAATGGCCGGTCGAAAAGTTCGTGCAGAGCTGGGGGGATCGCGACTTCATCGCCATCGACGAAGTCGGCGGCCCGGGCAAGACCACCGACAAGTTCATCCAGGCATGGAAGCAGTTGAAACAGAAGAAGCCCAACCAATGGATCGCTGTGTGGTACATGGGCGCGCATCGTTACTGGGCCGATGTCAAACACCTCGTCGATCTATTCTTGCCCGAGATCTACCTCAACTACAGCGGCAATCAGTTGGGAAAACTCGACGCCTACCTGAATATCGCGCGGGAAACCGGTGTCATCGGCCAAGTCATCCCGGGCCTCGGAATCAATCAGATCAGAGACAAAAAGACGAAACGCATCACGAATTCGCCGACCCAGGCGGACGTGCTGCGGCAGGTCCGGCACTTGAAGCGCACAGCGCCTGAGTTGAACGGAATCGGCTTCTTCACCGCGTACACCGCCGCGCCGGGCGTGGCGGAATACGCGGATCGGCTGTGCGGAGAGTACTACATCAAACCGGTTCTCACGCTCGCCGGACTGCCGCGGCCGCTCCGCGTGTCAGGCGCGCCGTCGTCGCGGAGTCGAACCGCGACCGCACAAGTCACCAATGTCGGTGGCATGGATGCCGATCGAATCACAGCGGAGTGGATATGGGGCCGGCCCGAAGCGGGCGCACACCTGACGCGGCAGGTGAAAGGCCGACTGCCTGTCGGCGAGACAGCGACCTTCACGCTGAGTGTCCAGCCGCCAGCGGGTTGGACTCCTCTGTGTTTCCGCTTGGTCGGGGACGACGACCACACGATCCTTGACGGCGAGGCCACGGTTCTCGTGGTACGGTGCGACAACAGAGCCGTGCCCGTGCGCATTAGGCCCGGCGCGGCGACACCGGCCGCCGCGCGATTCGTCAGGGTCGACCGGCCGGGGCCCTACCACGCGGTCGAATTGAGCGCGGCCGGAACGCGCACGCCTTTGCCGTGCGCGACACTCCCGGCCATGCCAGGAACTGGGGTGGTCGCGGCCGTCTTTCCCGCCTCGCCCGATCCCCAGCGGGAACGCTTGGTTCTGCTGGAGCCCGGAAGGCCACAACCTGCCCCCCCGCCGGCGCACGAACGCAAGCAGGATGTATTGCGCGTCCACAACCGCTACTACGAAGCAGAGCTGGATCTCGCACGCGATACGCTCGCGCGTCTGAGCCCGGCCGGCGGCATGGACAACGTCCTGCGCGGCCCGTGGCGCCTCTCGGCCAAGGGGCATTCAGGATTTGCGGAGCCGCAAATCGAGGAACTTCCCGGCTGCCTTGTCGTCACCGTGCCATTTGAATCCGATGACGCGAGCGGCGCGAGCCAGTACGTGTTTCTGGACTACAGCCCCGTCATCCGAGTCGCCCGCTCGTGGCAGCCCAAACGTGAAGTGACACTCCGTGGAGCATCGGATCGGTGCGAATTGTTCCAAAAAGGCGGCGCCTTCGCCTTGCAACGAGGCATCGGCGGAGTCGTCCAACGCGGCCGACTGCGCGACACCAGCAAGTACCATGATCTGTACTTCGGCTACCTTGGCGGCCCACCGTCCCCCCAAAACGCGGACAAAGCCGGGTGGTTCGACATGTCTTACGGCGCGCCGGACGCGGACGGTGGGCTCGGTGTCGCCATTGGCTACCGTTGGCAAGACAGCGATACGAAGAGCTACGACGTCACGCGGCTGTACGACGCCGACGACTGGCTTGAGGTGTTGTATCTATGGGGAAAAGAGAAGACGTTCACCCGGCCCCAGGCGTCTTGTGTCTACCTGATTCCACATCGGCGTCTAGACCTCAGCGACCCGGCAATCCTCGCCCCTGCGGAGACGGTCTGGCGCCAAGTGCATGCCCGCCAACTCGAATGGCAGGAACCGTGACGGCTCCTTCGGCAGAGACTTTTCCGTCATCATAGGAGCCGCGTCCAGAGGAATGTCTTCCAGTGAGCCGGAGGACCGCCCGAACTGTCATTCTGGTTCCTCGCTGTTTCGTGTGGGTAGTGCCTTTCCCGCAACTGGTCCTGCTCATCGTTATATTGGCCTTGGCCGCGCGGTAGGGCATGGCAGTTGTCAATTGGCGTTGGCGCAAGCGGCCACTCGCCCCAACGGGGCGTGACATATCAGCCCGGGGCGCAGCCCCGGGAAAACGTCGACAACCTCACTCCGCAAGCCCTGAAAGGGCGAGACATGGAGAACCCACCGCGTGGGCCACAAGAGGTCACGCCCTTTCAGGGCTTGCGGCTACTGCTGAGGGACCGCTACCCCCGCCTGCAGCAGTGGGCAGCGCGCCTGCCCAAGACATGTTACGATGAGGCGCCTGCTACTTTAGGCCAGCGCACGTCGTAGCACACACAGAGGAGAGCGCCATGCGAACACATGCCGTTACAGTGATCTTGCTGGGGGCCTGCGCCCCCCTGCTCTTGGCTGCCCAGAAGGACGTCGAGGTCACGCTTGTGCGCCAGGGGCAGCCGCAGGCGAGCATCGTGCTCGCGGACCGGCCGAGCCGCGCGGCCGAGTTCGCGGCTGCGGAGCTGCGCCATCACGTGCAGAAGATCACCGGCGCGCTGCTGCCCTTTGCCGCGCCTGGCGAAAACGCGCGCGGCACGCGGATTCTCATTGGCGAGAGCGCTGCGACCCGCGGCCTCGGTTTGCGCGCGGAGGACCTCCAGCCTCGGCAATACCTCATTCGCTTCACGCCGGGCGCGATTGTGCTGATGGGGCGGGACAAGCCGGACGAGGCGAAGACTTCCGGCCCTCGCACGCCCGAATGGGCCAGCGGCAAGTTCGGCCACGCGGTTGAGTTCAACGGCCGCGACACCGTGCTGCGCGCGTTCGATTGCCCGTTCCCCGACGACGAAGGGTCGATGGAGGCGTGGGTCTGGATCCCAGCCAACCCGCCGGCGAAGGCCGGCACGATCCTCCGTCTCGACGGCCGCAACCCTTGGACCTACCACATTGTGCAGCGCGATCCCAAGAGCGGCCGCATCGCGTACCAAGTGTACGACGGCAAAAAGGGCGCGCGGGTCACGGCGAAGCCGGTGACGGAAGGATGGCATCACGTGCTCGCGACGCACAGCACGCGGATCGGCAAAATCGAACTGTTCATCGACGGCGTGAGCCAGGGCCAACACGCGTACTCGCGTACCACGTGCAAAGGCGCGGTGCTCGGCATTGGCGGCATCGCGCCGCACGGCGCGGCAACCACCGTGGGCAACCCCTTCCTCGGCGTGATCGACGAAGTGCGCCTCTCGAACGTCGTGCGCCGGCCCTCGCTCGCGCGGCCGGAGCGCGATGCGAGCACGGTGCTGCTGCTGCGCTTCGACGAAGGCCGGGGCCGGCCGCGCACGGGCGGGAAGGCGCTCGATGGCGTCGATCCGCCGGACTACTTCGAGCCCAAGGGCACGCTGAACGCGACGTACGATTTCCTCGAGCGCTTTTGCGGCGTGCGGTGGTATCTGCCCGGCGAGATCGGCACGACGTATCCCAAGTCTCCCACGCTCACCATCAAAGGCCGCGACGTGCTGCGCCAGCCGGCGATGGAGTATCTCTGGATCACGCCGACGGCGCTTTACGTGCCCACGTGGGACGACCCGGTGTCGGGCTTCCAGACCAAAATCTGGAAACTGCGTATGCGCATCGGCGGAGTGCCGTACAACTGCAACCACTCCTTCTACGGGTACTACGACCGCTTCCTCAAGTCGAACCCGGAATGGTTCGCCAAGGGCTACACCGGCCGGCCGCCGCAGATGTGCTTCACCGACCCTGGCTTCCGGGCCAACGTGGTGAAGGAGGCGCGGGAGTATTTCGATGGCCGCGGCGCCGGGCGAGGCGCGCGCGCCGCGGGCGATTTCTACGGCCTCGTGCCCATGGACAACTCGTCGTACTGCAAGTGCGCCGCGTGCCAGGCGCTCATGGACCCGGCCGAGGCGGACAACCCGCAGTTCTCCAACGGCCGCGCGAGCCGGTACGTGTTCGACTTCGTGAACGCGGTGGCCAAGGAGACGCGCAAGACGCACCCGAACAAGTTCATCGCCGCGCTCGCGTACTCGCGCTACGCGTACTATCCCAAGGGGCTGACGCTCGAACCGAACATCTCGGTGCAGATGTGCCTGCACGTGCGCAACTGGTGGGTGCCGGCCATGGAGGCCAACGACCGGCGCATGTTCCAACAGTGGACGAGCCGCGAGGCCGGCAAGCGCCCGCTGTATCTGTGGCTGTACTACAACTTCCCCGCGGGGTTGGGGCGCAACCGCGCGTTCCGCTGCTTCCCCGGCTACTTCGCGCATACCGTCGTGCGGCAGATGAAGATGTACCACGCCGCGGGCATCCGGGGCATTTTCATGGAGCATTCGAGCGAGGTGGGCCACCCGCACATGCTCGATCTGCCGGACATGTACGTCACGTTCAAGCTCGCGGACGATCCCACGCTCGACGGCAACAAGATGATCGACGAGTTCTTCGAGCGCTTCTACGGCGCGGCCGCGGAGCCCATGCGGCAGCTCTACCTCCGCATCGAGGAGACGTTCAGCAACCCGGCCAACTACCCGAAGGAAATCCAAGACGCGCCGGGGCGGCACCAAAACGAGGAGATCGCTTGGGGCGTCTTGGGCACGCCCGAGCGCATGGCCGAGTTCGGCCGGCTCATGTCCAAGGCCCGAGCCTCGGCCAAGACGCGCACCGAGACCGAGCGCGTCGCTTTGTTCGACAAAGGCGTGTGGCAGTACATGGTCGCCGGCCGCAAGCAATACCTCGCGCGGCGCGCCGGCCGCATGCGCAAGCCGCCCAGCGCGCGCGTGCCGCGCATCGCCGACGCCGGCGGCGACGTCGCGAAGGTCAACTGGGCCGCGGCGTCCGTCTTGGGGCCGTGGAAGACGGTCATGGGCGACGCGATCGACCGGCAGGTGGAGTGCCGCGTCGCGCACGACGGCTCCTTCCTCTACGTGCAGCTCCAGGAGCGGCTTGATTCGAAGCGGCTCGTCGCGGCCGGAGACGTGTGGTCCGGCGACGACTGGGAGATGGTCTTTGCGCGGCGACGCGGGAAGCCGTACTTCCACTTCGCGGTCTCGCCGAAGGCTGCGACCCAAGCGCAGCGACGCGAGGGCAAGGTGACGCCGTGGGCGTGCGGAGCCCGCGTCGTGTCGGACACTTCCGCGCCGGATCGCTGGGTCGTGCGCATTGCATTCCCGCTGGATAAGCTCACCGAAGCGGGCCTGAAGCCTGGCGGCCGGTTCTACGCCAACTTCTACCGCGCCAGCCCGCGTGCGAGCCGGCTGCTGGCTTGGAGCCCGCCGTTCGCGCCAACCTTCCACAACCTCACGCGGCTGGGCGAGTTGGTGCTGGAATAGCTGGCCCCGCCACGGCGGGCGGGCGTGACACTTGCGCGCTCTGAACAGCAAAATGCGGGCTTGTAGCCTTCAAGTCCCCGTTGGGGACCGACGGCCGACGAACGCGTGACAGACACGAGCGACGCACTCCAACGTTGACACGACACGAGAATGGAGAACGTTGATGTCCAGACTGAAGCTCACGGCTGCATTGGTGGTGTTCGGCCAATTCGTCTGCACACTTGGCGCGCGAAGCGCCGAGTCCCTTGCCCTCGTCCCCGTGGTCCCCTATCGGCCGCTGCAATTCGACCGCTCCAAACTTGGCCCGGCAGGTTGGCGGCTGGATCCCGTGCCGGTCGACTGGGTGGCGGTCTCGTTGGATGGCACGTGGAAGCTCAAGGATCTGCCGCTCAAGAAGGACGCGAAGAACCCCTTCGCGAATCCGCTCGATGATGCCGGCATGCGCGCGGGATACTTCAAACGCGACTTCGACGATACGGGCTGGGCCGGTTTTCCCGTGCCGTGGAGTTGGTATCGAGCCGCGGATGGCGGACGGGGCAAGTACGTGCCCGGCAAGCTCGCGTGGTATCGGCGCACGTTCGAGTTGAAGCCGACGCAACTCGCTGCGGGGCGGCGAATCGTCCTCGACTTCCGGGGCGTTGCCGCGCAGGCGGACGTGTGGGTAAACGGCCAGAAGGCCGGGCCGCGACACGTGGGCCGATACGACAGCTTCCAATACGACGTCACGCCCCACGTGAGAGCGGGCGCGAACACGCTCGCGGTGCGCGTGTACGAGTGGCGCGGCGATAGGAGCTACCGGCGCCGCGACGTGGGGGGCATCTATCAGCCGGTGCGGCTGCTGTCGGTCCCGTCGTCCTTGTTCTCGAACCGGATGATGGTCACGAGTCTGGTGAAAGGGAAGGCGATCGAGGTCGAGGCGGAGTTCGTCAACCCCACGGGCTCGGCCATCACGCGCAAGCTGACCGCGGAAGTGGCCCACTGGCCGACCGGCAAGGTGGCGAAAACGATGCCGTTGAAAGCCATCACGATTGCGCCCGGCAGGCACTGGGTTAAGCTCGGCCGCATCGCGCTGCCCGATCCCGTCACGTGGTCGCCCGACAACCCGCACCTCTACACGCTGCGATTGGCCGACGAGCGGGGCCGGTCCGTTGCGCTCCAGCGATTCGGCTTTCGGGACTTCCGCGCCAGAGGGGAATGGCTCTATCTGAACGGCAAGAAGTTCAAGCCGCGCGGGTTCACGTTCTCGGTGCGCACGCTGTCGCTGTTGCACAACCGAGACAGCGACACGGAGATGCTCCTGCGCTTCATGAAATCGTTGGGCATCAACATGATTCGGCCCCATTCCGGGACCGGCATGCGCCGGGAAACGTTCTACAACCTGTGCGACGAGATCGGGATCGCGGTGTACGAGGACTGGTCCGGCTGCTGCTACGCGCAC
>JAJRTI010000721.1 GCA_024278415.1 Planctomycetota bacterium
GACGGAGAGAGATTGGGCGCGGGGCCAACGAAGCGCGCGTTCTCCAGCATGCGCGTCATGACCGCATACGCGACCCACGCCGGCCGCGGGGTGTGGTCGAACCGCTTGATCGCGTGGCCGGGGTCCGCGATGTGATTCTCCGGGTTCCGCGTGCCGCTCCAGTCCCACAGCATGTGCCAGACCAGCGCACGCACGCGCTCGGCCAGCGCGTACACAACCGCGCGCACCAGATACCGCGCCTGCTCGTGTTCGGTCACGTACGGCGTGCGATAGCCCCACTCGGTGATGTAGATGTCCTTGTCCGCGAATCCGTACGGCTCGAGCAGTGCGCGCAACTTGCGCATGTTCGCGCGGAAATTCACGTCCGGCGGCGCGCCATCGTACGCGTGCGTGACCACCGCGTCGATCCACTGGCCGCCGCCAAGGTCGAAGAACTTCTTGAGGAAACCCCACTTGAACGTGAATGGGCACGGCCCCAACACCACCGCGTCGGGCTGCACTTCCTTGATCGCTTTGTACGTCACCTCGTGCAGCTTGACCACGCTCTCCATGGGGCCCATCCAACCGGCGTACGGCACGGGCTCGTTCCATACTTCGTAGTGCCGGATGCCCGCCTTGCTCGCTCCGCTCACGACCCACTTGATCACGCGCGCATACTCGTCCCAACTCGTGGAGCTCCACTTGTAGTAGTCCGCGCGGTCGGGCTTGCTGGAGAGCCATTTGGCCATGGAGACGAAGCAGACGATGCGGTTGAGGTCGGCCGGCCCCCAGCCCCATTTGCCCACCGGGACGCCCGGCTTGCCGCCGGCGAACTGGTACGTGTCGCCGACCTTGGTGATGCTGTTGATGCGGACCAGCCAGCGGTCCCATTTCGCGCCGATGGCTTCCTGGCCGCCGCCGACCCAAATGCCAAAGATGGAATTGGGATTTGGCGCCACGTCCAGCGGGTCCATCGCCTTCACGCACGCCGCGCCGGTCTCGCAACGGTACACCGGCCGGCCGTCCACGCGCACCACGCCGGTGAGCGCGATGTAGCCCGGCTCGTCCGCGGGGAAACGGATCGTCTGCTTCACGCGCGGCTGTGCCGGCTCAAGCCCGACAAACGCAAGCGTCTTGTCGAGCCGGCGCTTGCCCCAGTAGTCGATGCCCGTGACCTGCACCTCCGCGCGCTGGCCCGGTCCCAACTGCCGCAGTTCGACGATCAGCGAGAACTCGCCGCCCAGCGGCTGCACGAGCGACCGCGCTTGCCGCCCGGTCGCGAGCAGCCGCAGCACCGGCCCCGCGTACGCCGGCCGCGGGTTGTAAAGGCCCACGCCGTCGATGCCGAGCGTGAGCGGAGCGTCGTCGAACGCGCGGATTTCGAACCACAGGCGCTTGATCCCGTTCAGGTCGAGTCTGCCGTTGGGGTCCTTGCCCGCTTCCCAACTCCACGTCCACCGTTTGAACGGCAACTCCGTCACTTGCCATTGGCCCTGCCGGCGCGGCTGAAGAAACGGCTGGCGCACCCAGTATCGCGCGCCGCTGCTTTCCTGCACGACCGGCCTGATGGTCGGCAAGCGGTCGCCATGCGTCTGGAAGGCCACGGACAGGCCTTCGAACTGCGACCAATCCGCGGGCGGGTCGAAAGCCCACTCGACGATCACCGAGTTCCGGCCCTTCTGGCCCGCGGCTGGCATCTGCACGAGCAGGCTCGTATTCCCATGCCGAGCGATCCCCGCGCGCGGCGTCAGCTTCGGCTTCGCCGCGCCGCGGGCACGCACGCGGTAGTGCGGCTTCGCGGACTCGAACGAGTCGATCATCCGATCCGCGACGCGCTGCGGCGTGATGGGGCCGGTCGCAGCGAGACATGACAGCGCCGGGCAGACCATCGCCAGAGTCATCCATGATGTGGTGCATAGCTTCATCGAGTGGGAATACCTCCTCTCGGCCATGCCCGAAGCCTGGCGGCTTCGGCCACACAGCCTTGGCGTCTTTGCGCCTCTGCGTTCGCCGTACGGCGGATTGCGCTTCTCTGCCTTGTAGTCAGTTTGGTGCCATGCGGAACACGGGAATTGCGAGCTTCACCGGTGAGCGCCGCGTGTAGCTCTTGTCGATGTACGGCACGCGCAAGTTCTTCAAGCGCGTCCCGTTCGCGGTCGGCTCGAACTCCACGGGAGCGGCTATGGGCTCACCGGTCAGTTCGTCCACGCGCACGACCTTGCCTTGGAACGCGACGTCGACCGTGACGCCGTCGTGATACCAGCCCTTCTTGGGCCGGCGTCGGTGGAAAACGGTGAGGTAGGCCACTCCGTTCGGCTTGTGGAACACCACCGTCACCACGCCGTCGTTGCGCTCCATCTCCGCCAATGTCGCGACGCGCCTTCCGTCGGCTGTGAGCACCTCGGCATCAAACAGCTCGCGGAGAAACTTGAACGTAGATCGCTTCTTGACCCGCTCCATGAACGTGTCGACCTCGACCTGCCGCGGCCAGCCGCCGGTCGCGGCCATGGGCAGGCCGGCGTGCGTGGTGTAGTCGATGCGCCAACTGAACCGCTTCGGAATGCCCCCTGGCGCCTGCACGACGCGCTCCGAGCGCGGCGCGAAGTCGTCGAGCGGAAACGTGCTCTCGCCAAGGGTCAGCTTGCAGTCCCGCGCCCAGTAGTCGCGGCGGAACCTGATACGCAGGCCATCGCCGGCCGGCTCGACCTCGAAGTCGCGCCACATGTGCCACAGCTCCCACATCGCCAGCTTCGGCTTGCGGTCGAAGGTCATGACGCCAAACTTGCTGAAACCCTTGTCCCAGTCGTTGCCCACCTGCTTCTTGGCCTTGGCCGGGTCGTAATCGTAGAGGCAGTAGTTCGTGCCGCCGGCCACCCCTGCGCGGGTGAACGTGCGCCAGCGATGCGGGATGTTCCACGCCCGAATCTTCTCGAACACGGGCAAATTGGGAGCGAAGAGATACGCCTCAGGCATATACACGTTCGCGCTCCACTCCGTCATCACGAACGGCCGGCGGTCGCAGCC